>SVJL01000104.1 GCA_015068985.1 Oscillospiraceae bacterium | reverse complement strand
TTATTTACATTTTACACTTTGGTTTGTATATTGTCTATTTATTTTTACAAGTGTTGCACTTCACATTATAATCTGTCCCCCTCCCTTTACACAAGGGAGGCAACGCTTCAGCCTGATTTCTTCTCACCTATAAACAATAATTTACCGTAATACAGCAATGAGCCGCTGCGAAGTATCCGTCCATTTTCGAAGTCGAATTATTTTGTGTAGAAGCCAACCTCCGTTACATTAAACCACTGGTTAGCTGTGTTACCGTAGCCGATAACCTTAACATAGCGTGCAGTTTTTGAAACGTTATAGAGTTCCATATCGAGAGTACGTCCGGAAGATGCTGTTGTTTTTATGATTTCCCAGTTTTCGCCGTCGAGCGATACTGCAAGCTTAAAGAGATACTGACGCTCGGAACCAAGATAGAAAGCAAGACCAACGTGTGAAAGCTCTTTTTCCGAACCGAGGTCATACACAATTTCGCCCATGTAGCTGTCGCCTGTCCAGCGAGTGCTGTAGTCGCCATCGAAAGATGCTTCAGGTGGATTTTCTTCCTGAGCAAAGTCGTTTGTTTCAAAGCTTACAGGTCTTACACGGTTAAGAGTTGGCTGGTCTTCGCCAACAAGCTCTGCTTCTTCCTGCGGGAAGTATTTAACTGCGTCTTCTCTGGTTGCAAGCTCTTTAATATTTACAAAATATTGTGTGCTTTCGCCATTCTTGGTGATGGTGATACGTGCACAGCGGTTGTCATTGGTGTGGGGTTCGACGGTTATTTCGCCATCACCCTCAGCTGTTATCACGGTTTCCAAAAGGTCAGCTCCCTTACCGCCTACTGCATAGGGGTCATAGAGGAGGTTATACACTTTTTTGGCGGGGTTGAAATCCTCAACCGCTTCGCCATTGAGATAAATAGCACTGAGCTTGGGAGAGTTGCCTGCCTCGGGAAGAGTCCAACTGTCGATGTCGGTAAGATTTGAAACTTTAGCTCCCTCTGTTTCACTGCCGCAAAGAGGACTGATGAGCACTGCATATTTGACCGAGGTCACGTCGTCAGCTTCAACAAAGAGCTTGTTGCGTTTGGAGTCGTCGGTAGCTGAATAGGGCTGAGGCGAAGTGGCAAGAGGCACATTGTTGGTCACTGCAAGCTTCAGATTTTCATCACCAATGAGCTGAACATACATTTTGTTGGTACCGTCAGTAAGAATTGCACTTCTGCCGTCGGAAGCAACCTCGGCAGTGGCACCAATGTGAACAAACGAATAGAATTTGGAAGGAACCGACATGGTCACTTCATCCTGAACAAGGGTGGTCATATCTATTGAATCCACCAGCACACCACGCTTGAAGCCCGACACGCCTTTGAAAGCGTATACATCGGTAAAGTCGGTTGCCATTATGGTGTAGCGGTCGTTATATTCATAACGGTCAATGTCTTTGAGCGCATGGAAGTTCTGGTCTTCATAATATCCGGGGTTTACAACAATGGTGTTGTGACCCTCGGCACGCATACGATAGTAGTCACGGAGTCCAACGCCTGCGTGCGAATAATACGTGGCACCTTCGGAACCGGAGTCTTCAACCCAGCGGTTGCCAAAGAGGTCTATAATATATGTGCCTGCGTCCATATCAACAATACGTCCGCCGCCATCGTCGGCACCGTGGAATGCCACATAGAACTCTCCCTCGCCAAAGCCGGAACGGGCAGTTGCAACAGGGAACTCACGGGAGTTGCTATGGGTTGGAATAGCAGCTATGTCGCCTGCATATTCGGGGTTATACCAAATGATGTCACCATAGTCTGCACGCTCGCCAAACTCACTGAGGAACCATTCGCGATAGCGAGTTAGACCGGGGTCGGCAAACGCCTTAGATACCCACATAAGAGCCGGAGCTGTGATAGCTTCATATTCGGAGTTGGCAAGATCGAAGTTTGCCACCGAGCCTGTCATACCCACCATAAAGTAGGCACCATTGTGAAGACCGGGAGACTTGGTGAGACCATAGTCTGTGCCAAGAGCTGTGAGAAGTGAATCAAATGCCATCGAGAAATATTTATAGCTGTAACCCCAATAGCCGGGGCCCTCTTTCCATGCACCATCGGGGGCAAATTTGGCAAGAAGGTTTTTCTCGTGTTCAAGACTCTTGTCGATGATTTCGCCTGCCATTGCTGCTTCTTCATCACTTTCGTCGCCAATGGCAAGAGCTGCCATAATAAATGAACCGGAGCAAACGCTTACCCAGTTGCCGGGGTATGTAGCCTGAGACTGGTCAGTCCAGAAACCGCTGCTTGTTTCAAACGAACCTTTCATTTCGTTAAGCTCAAGGAGCATATAGTGCATACCCTTGCTTGCCAGACCCGAACGAATTACCATCTTCTGATAATCTGAAAGGTAATCATAGCACCAGTCATAACCAATTGCCACTGCTGCCGACATCTCGGCTGCATCAAGGAAATGGTAGGGATTCCAATCGGGGAAGTTTGGTCCGCACACATTCATCAAAATATCGGTTGCACCCTTTGCATAGGTTTCATCTTGGGTAATGAGGTATGCAAGCGAAAGGGTAGCTATATTTGATAAAGCCTTTCGGCTGGTTGTAAGCATTCTGATACCGTCGGTTCTTCCGTGCTTTAACGGAGCCGCTGCCATAATGCCGTCACAGGAAGAGATGAGATCGGCTGTCCACTCACTGCACACAGGGTCATTGAGTGCTTTATCGCGAAGTGCAGGAAGTGTTTCGGGGGTAATCATCAGACGGGGGTGAGACTTATTGGGATTGTTAGCTTTGAGAGCCGCTATAATATCCTCTTCGGTAGGATTATCAAAGATAACATCTCTTACTGCTCTGTCGAGAATTTTCTTGTCAACTCCATCGGAAACATTGAAGCTCATAGCTTCGTCGCCAATGATTATGTAACCGCAACGGTCATAGAAAACTTCTGTGCCAAGCATTTCGGCTATTGCACGAAGAGGAACAAGGAGCCTGCCGTCAGAATTGAAAGCAGCAACCAAAAGCTGGTGAGGTTCGCCGTTTACAGTGTAGTTTTTGTCGTTTTGGCGAATAACAATGGTTTTGCCCTCAGATGCAATTGTTGCCTCAGCTGTGGATTCATTGTATGAAACATTAGCTCCGAAAGCTTCCGATATAAAGCGAAGGGGAACCATTGTGCAACCGTCAATAACCCTTGCGGACAGATTGTGGTTGGAATCGTCGAGCCACTTAATCTCGCCGTCTACCATTGCACGTGAGCTTGAAGTGGTGAGCAGAATGTGATCTGCCATTCTTTCATTATACATAGTATCTGTGACAACTGCTTTAGGAAGCACTGTGGCACGGGCTGAACTTATAGAATCTGCATCAACCTCGGGAGCGTCGGTTCCAACGCTTTCTTCTTCGGTTTCAACAGCCTTTATGCCATAGTAGTTAACATAGAAGGTTTCTGTGTCGGATTCCATAGCAATAACTGCAAAACGTGAATATGTGATATCGGTAATTTTTTCGGGAAGTGCTTTTTCAAGAATCATTGTTTTGCCGTTGACTTTGAGACTGTATACGTCTGCTGCAAAATCAAAGGTGATTGCAATATCTAAGAAAACTCCCTCTTTAAGATTTCCGATAATTGTGCCGTCATAAAGCTTAACAACACAGCTTTTATCGGTGGTGATAAAGTTAACAGAACCATTTGCACCATTTATTGTAAACAAGTTTTTTCTGCTTGCCGGAGTGCCCTCATAGGAGAATGACCCCTCAACAACACATGCCTTATTGGTAACATAGTCTGCCTGCATCCAGAACTGAGATGCATCTTTGGCAGTTTTTATTTCGAGGCTTTTGTTTTCACTGCTCGGATACTCTGCAACAACAGGGGCCGATATGCCTGACACAACGCTATGCATATCGGGTGTTTTTCCGGTGGCGTAGTCGGTGAAGTTGTAGTACTCCACATAGGTTGCAGCCATTGCACCAAGCATAGGCAGCATCATTGTTAACATAGCGAAAACAACTGCCAACGCCACTAATCTCTTACACTTTTTCATTACATTTCCTCCTCTGATGGATGATATTATTTTGAAGTATATATAAATTTTATTTATTGCCTGTTTTAAGTTTACTTTATATTTGCCATTTCAACAATATATCAAAATATGTAAAGATAGTCTTAATTTAACAATTATTGCTTAATGAGAGCTCTGTAGGAGCTGGGAGTCATTCCCACAACCTTTTTAAACACTGTGTTTAAGGCTCTGGCATCGTTGAGGCCAACTCTTCGTGCAATTGCGTTCAGGCTGAGGCGACTGTCGAGCATAAGCCTTTTGGCACTTTCCACTCTCACACGGCAGATATAGTCAAAAAGTGAAACTCCCAAATGCTTTTTAAAGCTCTTTGACGCATAATATCCGCTAACGCCAAGCTTTTCACCCACCATTGAAACATTGAAATTGGGGTCGCCATGATAACGTTCAACAACTCTTTTGGTTTTAACAACCAGCGCCGGAAGCTGATTGGCAAGGGGTTCACGCATTGTGCACAGCATATTCACTATCTCGCCGGCAACCTCTTTTGCCCGTTCAATATTTGCCTTAGCGTCAAAAACTGCCGAAGCCCTGAGGACAATTTCGTTGCGAGCCTGCCTGTGTGAGCCGGGGAGCTCATATGCAAGCTTGATGAACCGGACCATAAGGCCCATTATCAAAATTTTCATTTCCGATTCGGTGCAGGATGCTGAACTGTCAAAAAATTGTTTCAGTGCATACTTTGCCTGAACATAGTATCCGTTTGAAATATAACCTGACACATTGTTTTCTGCAACCAAAGGATAGCAAAAGCTGTCACTCGCATGCGCAAGAAGCTGTATCACATCTGCGGATTGCTTGCTGACTGCATCATCAGACATCACCCACACCTCCCTGATTATAGTTTAACCCGTTCAAGGGATGCAGTATGTTCAGAATTTAGCAAAAACATACCAAAATTAGTGTGTTTCGGGTTATCATCAATTCAAAAAATTATATATCGGGTATCGTCATCACCTGACCGCCGTTTTGTGCAGAAAGATGAGCATATATGCCGGGCAGTGACATTCTGATTGCCATATCAACATCTATGGGTGATTTTGTGTCATTGACAACGCACTCCACAAATGCCTTTATCATTCGCTCGTCTGCCCCGCCGTGGCCGTCTTCCCCAAAGCCGGGCATTTCCAGCTTTACGGGAATTTCGAGCTTTTCTTTGTTGGTGTCGGGAACATCGATGAATCGGGCAAAGGAATGAGCATCAAAAAAAGATTTTGTGTTGTCAGTTTCTATCATTCCCTTGGTGCCGTAAAGACTAAAATTGTGGTCAAAGCCAACATACGCTCCAAAGCAGATTGTAACATTTATAGCCGTGCCCTTTTGGGTTCTGAAAACCGCCATTCCGTTAGCCGGTGCTGTTCTGCCGGCGGCTGCCACGGGGTCGGGTTCGGCACAAGTGACAGATATGCACCTGTCGTCTAAAATATAAAGCAAAGGGCCAAGAGTGTGAGTCAGATATTCGATTGCAGGTATCGCAAGCCTCCAGTGGCCTGATTCCGGATTTTGATTGCCCTGCTTATCAAAATATCGGGCGTGAAGATATTCTCCTCTGGCAAACACCACATCACCAAATTTGCCCTCATTATAAAGGCTCTTCCAACCTTGCACAAATGCCCAATAAAGAGAATTTTCTCCGCACATATATTTGAGATGCGGATGGTCTGCCACAGCTTTTTTTAAAACTCTGGCTTCCTCTTCGGAGCTGACCGCCGGAATTTCACTGAGGACGTGCTTGCCGGCTTCCATTGCTTTTACAACATACTCCACGTGGCAGTTTGCATCGTTTGCAATAAACACAGCATCTATGTCGCAGGAAAGAAGCTCGTCAAAGCTCTCAACACATTTGAAAGCTTCGGCTTTCTTTTCTTTTTTTAGCCATTGGCTCACCTCACTGAGCTTTTGGGAGTCTTTGTCGCAAACAGCAGTTAACTCTGCACCGTCTACGTCTGCAATACACGCCGAAATCCCCTTGCCCCGCACAAGGCCGAAGACACCAAACTTCACTTTTTTGTTATTCATTGCTGTCTTCTCCTTTCTTTAGCCATTGGAGCATTATTCGAACTCCGATTTTAAGATACAAAAATCGCTCTTATTTTCACCAAAATGCTCGATAATCCGTCAGGATTACCTGTGCTTTTGGCTTAATAATAACAATTTTTGATAAT
>SVJL01000103.1 GCA_015068985.1 Oscillospiraceae bacterium | reverse complement strand
CTGAAGATATGGAGATAAATTTCAAATATGACTCATATCAAAAACTGCTTGAAGACAGTGATGTTGAAATTGTGGCAATTGGTGACTACTACGGCATAAGAGGTCAGAGAGTAATAGAGGCACTCGAGCACGGGAAACACGTTATATGTGACAAACCGCTTTGTACTTCACTTGATGAGCTTGACAAAATTGAAAAGCTCGTGCAGGAAAAAAATCTTAAAATCTGCATTATGCTCGACCTGCGTTATATGCCACAAACAGAAAAGGTTAAAGAAATAATAGCATCGGGCGAGCTTGGCAAAATCAACATTGCCACATTCACGGGTCAGCACTGTCTCGATTACGGCAACCGCCCGGATTGGTATTTTGAAGACGGCAAGCATGGCGGCACAATCAATGATATAGCTATTCACGGCATTGACCTTATCAGATATATCACAGGCAAAAATCTTTCAAGAGTAGATTGTGCAAAGACCTGGAATGCATTTGCAATCCAAGAGCCAAACTTTGAGGACTCGGCACAGTTTATGGGTGATATGGAAGGCATGGCAGTAAATGCCGATGTGTCATATGCTGCACCCAAATTTGACGGCATATTGCCCACATACTGGAATTTTACCCTTTGGGGCGATAAGGGTATGCTGAACTTTAAACTGTGTGATAATGAAATACACATCTACAAAAACAAAGAAGAAATCATCACCACGCCCGACAGAAAAATTGACTACCTATGCGATTTTGTAAAAGAGATAAATGGCGAAAATCCCAAATATATAAACACAATGGATATGCTTGCTTCTCAAAGACAGGTTCTTACAATTCAAAAAGCATCTGAAAATCATAAAGCTTGTTAAACATGAAGAGAAAAGCTGTTGAAATAATACTTGCGATATATGAATCGCCTGAAACCAAAAAAGAGGTTTTAATCAACTGAAATATAACAGAATACAAGAAAAATACCCCTGAGAATGAAATTCCAATCAATCTCAGGGGTATTAAAATTTGATACATAATAAACAATTAGAAGAACTTTGTCCTGCAGTTTAAGATAAAAACATGTGGTCAAAAACATTTCTTGTACTTTTTAGACAATGCAAAAACCTCAGAAACCGGCAAGGTTTCTGAGGTTTAAGTCAGTCGGGATGACAGGATTTGAACCTGCGGCCTCTTCGTCCCGAACGAAGCGCGCTACCAAACTGCGCTACATCCCGAAGCAAGACCGCTATACAGTATATCACGAATTGACAATTTTGTCAATATCAATTTGGAATTTTTTCTTGAGTCTACGGCGTTCGTGCTGTCTTATTTTTAGCTCTATGTTACGTTTTATTTTTAAAACAATTATAATCAAAACAAGGCAAACAATGGCTGTTATCCAAATCCACGTGTAGTTTTTTATTATCATTTTATCAGGTGTTTTTTCACCATAAAGATAGCTATCGATGTTGGAATCGAGATTGAGTGTCAGGTTTGTGTAGTGAGATTCGTACCAGCTTGCCAAAGCATTATAGAGAGAAAGAATTGCTTTGTTATCTTCGCTGGCAGAAAAAAACGGTTCAAAGCTTTGTATCAGGCAATCATACACAACTGTATCGGTGAGAGAAAGATGAATATTTTTGCCCTGAACAAAATCGTATTCACGTTTTTGAGTATCTATTACAACAAAAACACTGTTGCGTCGACCAATTGATGCTATACCCCACTCCTTGTATAAAAGGTCTGTATAATCTGATATTGACATCCCCTCGGTCGAGTTTACTGTTACAAAAACAATCTTTGCTTGCGCAGCAGCAAACAAAATATCATTTTTAGAATCGATATAACTCTTAGAACTATCGGTCATAACACCTGCATAGTCACTCACCGAAATATTTTCGGGTGGTTCAATTGCATATGCACAACAGGGTAAAACACTTAATATAAACACTAAAACAAGCAGTATGTATGTTTTTTTCATCACAATGCTCTCTCCTTACATATTCCATATGATTATTATAAACCATCATTTGAAATAGTCAAGTCTTTACACGAAAAATTGGCATATTTGTTGAAAAAATCACTTCCATATGATATAATGATTTCAGGCAAAGGTTGGTGAACGAACTTGAAAAGCACTGCAATTTATAATAAACTCAGGAAATTGACATATATAATTCTGATATTGGCATTAGTCATAATGACGGTTGTTTTTGGCATTAATGCATATGTTAAGCACATTGCATCAACACTGATTATAACACCCGACAAATCCGAAAGTCCTTCGGAGGTTGATTGCATACTGGTGCTTGGGTGCGGTGTGTATGAAGACGGCTCACCCTGTCCGATGCTTGAAGACAGGCTAAAAAGAGCTGTTGAGCTCTACAACTCCGGAGTTGCTCCAAAAATCATTATGAGCGGTGACCATGGACAGGAGTTTTATGACGAGGTTAACGTTATGAAAAATTACGCCACAAACCGTGGCATACCCGCCGAAGACGTGTTTATGGATCACGCCGGATTTTCCACCTATGAGAGTGTGTACAGAGCAAAAGAGATATTTTGTGCAAAGAGAATTGTTGTTGTAACACAGCAATATCATTTGTATCGTGCCCTATATATTGCAAACTGTCTTGGATTGGAGGCAAAGGGCGTCTCGTCAGACTATAGAGCCTATGCCGGTCAGAGCTATCGTGATGCAAGGGAGATAGCCGCAAGATGCAAGGATTTTTTGACTTGCGTGTTGAAACCGGAGCCTGAATTTATGGGAGACATTATTCCGGTCAGTGGCAATGGTAACACAACTGCCGGATAGTTAATTAACAGCAAAAGCTATTGAAAACTTATTTATTAAATGATATAATGTGAGTCAATGGTATTTTACAAGAAAGGAAGCATAACAATGGATTATCGTGTTGAACATGATTCTATGGGAGAAGTTAAAGTTCCGGCAAACCGTCTTTGGGGTGCTCAGACTCAAAGAAGTTTTCAGAATTTTGAAATAGGATCGGGCATAGAAACAATGCCTACAGAAATAATACACGCATTCGGCATCTTAAAGATGGCTGCCGCAATTGCAAATAACGGACTGAAACCCGAAAAAATGACGAACGAAAAGCTTGATGCAATCAAAAATGCGTGCAACGAGATTATTGCAGGAGAGCTCAGCGAGCATTTTCCGCTTGTGGTGTGGCAAACCGGCTCGGGAACGCAGTCTAACATGAATGTTAACGAGGTTATTGCCAACCGTGGAAACGAAACTCTCGGAAAGACTTTGCTTCATCCTAATGATGACGTGAATATGAGCCAATCCTCAAACGATACCTTTCCCACTGCAATGCACATTGCTGCTGTGCTCACTTTGGAGGACAAGTTAATTCCTGCTGCATATGAGCTTGTCAAAACATTTGAGAGACTCGAATCTGAAAATGAGGGGATTGTGAAAAGCGGAAGAACACATCTTCAGGATGCAACACCAATCAAATTCAGTCAAGAAATAAGCGGATGGCGTGCAAGCATTGAAAAAGACATTGAGCTTATTTTAAAATCGATTCCACCCCTTTATGAGCTTGCACTTGGAGGAACAGCAGTTGGCACAGGACTTAATGCACCCAAAAAATTTGACGATGCAGTTGCATATGAAATTGCAAACCTGACCCGAAAGCCTTTTGCTAGTGCAAAAAACAAGTTTCACGCATTAACATCAAAAGACGAGCTTGTGTTTGCACATGGGGCAATCAAGGCTCTTGCATGCGATATGATGAAAATCGCAAACGATATTCGCTGGCTTGCTTCCGGACCGAGAGTCGGTCTTGGTGAGATTTATATTCCCGAAAATGAACCAGGCTCATCAATTATGCCCGGAAAGGTTAATCCAACTCAGTGCGAGGCGGTAACCATGGTTGCAGTTCAGGTTATGGGCAATGACGTGGCAGTTGGAATGGCGGCATCTCAGGGCAATTTTGAACTCAACGTGTTTATGCCGGTATGTGCCTACAACTTTTTGCAATCGGCAAGGCTTTTGACAGAAGCTATTATTTCGTTCAACAAAAACTGTGCGTCGGGTATAAAAGCCAACAAAGAAAAAATGCACCACAATTTGCACAATTCTTTGATGCTTGTAACCGCACTCAACCCCTACATAGGCTACGAAAATGCTGCAAAAACAGCAAAAAAAGCATACAGCGACAACATTTCGCTGAAAGAAGCCTGCGTTGAGCTTGGATTTTTGACTGCAGAAAAATTTGACGAGGTTTTTCATCCGGAAGAGATGGTATAATATATTTCTAATATTATTTGATAGATTTTGTATATTATTGTTTCAATTAACGATTGACAAAATTTGGATTTTGGGTTATTATTATTTTGATTGCGCTGTTAAAGGATTTGTTTATCTTTTTGATAAATAAACTCCTAAAACATATAATATATTTATAATTTTAAGTAAAAATAAATAAGGAAAGAGGTTTTGTAATTATGAAACAGGTTGATTTGAGTAAGTATGGCATCACCGGCGTTAAAGAGATTATTCATAACCCTTCTTATGAAGAGCTCTTTGCAGCTGAAACTGATCCTACTCTGGAAGGTTTTGAAAAAGGACAGGAAACTGAACTTGGTGCAGTTAACGTTATGACAGGTATTTATACCGGTCGTTCACCAAAAGACAAATACATTGTTATGGACGAAAACTCCAAAAACACAGTATGGTGGACATCAGACGAATTTAAAAACGACAACCACCCCTGCAGCGAAGAAACATGGGCTGAATTAAAGAAACTCGCAGTTAGCGAGCTCTCTAACAAAAAGCTTTACGTACAGGACGTTTTCTGCGGCACAAATGCAGACTCTCGTATGGCTATCCGTTTTATCGTTGAAGTTGCATGGCAGGCACACTTTGTTAAGAATATGTTTATCAACCCCACTGCCGAAGAACTCGAAAACTTTGAACCTGACTTTGTTTGCTACAATGCATCAAAAGCTAAGGTTGAAAACTACAAAGAGCTTGGTCTCAACTCTGAAACCGCTGCTGTGTTCAACATCAGCTCACGTGAACAGGTTATCCTTAACACATGGTATGGCGGCGAAATGAAAAAAGGTATGTTCTCTATGATGAACTACTACCTCCCCTTGAAAGGTATGGCTTCAATGCACTGCTCCGCAAACACCGATATGGATTGCAAAAACACAGCTCTCTTCTTTGGTCTTTCCGGCACAGGCAAAACCACACTTTCAACCGATCCCAAACGTCTTCTTATTGGTGACGACGAACATGGTTGGGACGACAACGGCGTATTTAACTTTGAGGGCGGCTGCTATGCAAAGGTTATTGACCTCGACAAAGAATCTGAACCCGACATTTACAACGCTATTAAACGTAATGCTCTTTTAGAAAATGTTACAGTTGACGAAAACGGTGTTTGCGATTTTGCTGATGGTTCCGTTACCGAAAACACACGCGTGTCTTATCCTATTGACCACATCGAAAAAATTGTTCGTCCTGTATCGGCAGCTCCCGACGCTAAGAACGTTATCTTCCTTTCTGCTGATGCATTCGGCGTTCTTCCCCCTGTTTCTATTCTCACACCCGAACAGGCTCAGTACTACTTCCTCTCAGGCTTTACCTCAAAGCTCGCAGGAACAGAACGCGGCATCACCGAACCCACTCCCACATTCTCAGCTTGCTTTGGTCAGGCATTCCTCGAACTCCACCCCACAAAATATGCTGAAGAGCTCGTTCGCAAAATGGAAAAGAGCGGAGCTAAAGCTTATCTTGTTAACACAGGTTGGAACGGCACCGGCAAACGTATCTCCATTAAAGATACACGTGGCATAATTGATGCTATTCTTGACGGTTCTATCCTCAAAGCTGACACAAAGGTTATTCCTTACTTCAACTTTGCAGTGCCCACATCTCTCCCCGGTGTTGACACAGGTATCCTCGATCCTCGTGACACATATGCTGATGCATCTGAGTGGGAAGCAAAAGCCAAAGACCTTGCTGCTCGTTTTGTTAAAAACTTTGACAAATACACCGGCAATGATGCAGGTAAAGCTCTGGTTAGCGCAGGTCCTCAGCTTTAATTTTAAAAATTAATATAATTTTTGTCAGGTGTTCCGAAAGGGACACCTGTTTTTTTATGCATTGGCATAGGTTGGATGAGCATAAAGAAGATGACACGCCATTCATATGCTTTTCTATGCTTTTTGGTGCTTATCTTGCCTACGGCATTAGAAGAATATTCGGCATTAATTGTATGATAAATTATTGTTTATTGGTGAGATGAAATTTAGTTTTGGCGTTGCCTCCCTTGTGTAAAGGGAGGGGGACCAAGCTTTGCTTGGTGGAGGGATTGTGAA
>SVJL01000102.1 GCA_015068985.1 Oscillospiraceae bacterium | reverse complement strand
AAGAACCTTGTCGTGCTGACGGAGGAACCATGTGTCGGCTTTGGTGCCTGCAAGACGTGTGCAGTGAACTCTTGATTGCTGACCTGCACCAACACCGATTGCCTGACCGTCTACTGCATAACATACAGAGTTTGACTGAGTGTATTTGAGAGTGATGAGAGCAATGATGAGGTCACGTACTGCAGTTTCGGGAAGGTTTTTGTTTTTGGTTACGATATTGGAAAGAAGCTCGGCATTGATTTCAAAATTGTTTCTGCCCTGTTCAAATGTGATGCCGAAAACCTGTTTGTGTTCTATTTCGGCAGGAACATAGTCGGGGTCAATTTTAACAATATTATAGTTACCGTTTTTCTTCTGTTTTAAAATTTCAAGTGCTTCGTCGGTATAACCGGGAGCTATAACACCATCGGACACTTCACGCTTAATCATTTTGGCTGTGGTAGCATCACACACGTCGGAAAGAGCAACCCAGTCACCAAAAGAACACATTCTGTCGGTGCCTCTTGCTCTTGCATATGCACAGGCGAGAGGTGATTCGTCAAGACCGGCGATGTCGTCTACAAAGCAAGCTTTTTTGAGCTTGTCGGAAAGCTTTATGCCAACTGCAGCCGAGGTGGGACTAACGTGCTTGAAAGATGTTACAGCAGGAAGACCAAGAGCCTCTTTTAGTTCTTTAACAAGCTGCCAGCTATTGAATGCATCCAGAAAATTAATAAATCCCGGTCTGCCCGAAAGGATTTCGATAGGAAGGTCGGAGCCATCGTGCATAAAAATCTTGGCAGGTTTCTGATTTGGGTTACAGCCATATTTGAGTTCAAATTCTTTCATTTTTGCCTCTCCTTTATTTGTTTTTGTTTATCATTCTTTCTTCAATTTCACCGGTTTCGAGGTCGGTGTAACGAACATAAAGAGAAATTTTATTATCTGCGTCGAGAGCATCCCAGAGAGATGTTGTAAATTCGTCAATGCAATCTACCGTTGCAACTCTTTCAGGTTCACCGCAGAATGTGGGAATCGGGTTGCCGTCGCAAATGTAGGTGTGAATAAAGTGGCCAAGTCCGGGGAGTGATGGATAGCTGAATGTGTAACGGTTGCAGGCTGTTCCCCCAGCATCGGCACTTTTAAGAATGCTCATTTCATAGGAAAAATCACCGTCACCAAAGGTTATCATACCACTGATACGTGGTGTGAGATTTGGAGCATCGGGTTCAAACTCTCTTTTGGTAAGAGCCTCGGAAAAACTCTCTCCTGCTTTCAGACCGTCATATATAGTGTCGGTCTGGTCACCGTTGGTAACAATGAGCTTATTTTCAAATTTACGAATTGCTGCATAAATGATGAGGCTTGGGTCTTCAACCTTTGAAGCATCAAATGGCTCGGTAAAAATTGCACCATCTCTTGAGGTGAACACACGGTTGCGGCTATTGGCACTTCTGCCCATTATAAAATAGGCAGAAACAGCTTTTTTGCCGTTTGGTGTTTTGCCGAGAACTATGCCTCTACCAACATATGAATTACCTTCAATAAGTTCTGATATGGGACTTGATTTGTAAACGTTCATTAGTATTTCTCCTTTATTAGATTATATAAAAAGGCACACATGCCCCTGTAGAGTATGTGTGCCCAGACGGTCGGCTATATAGCTGCTTTGCTTCTTTGTGGTGCTCCACATTAGTTCCGTCAGTTACAAAGAGCTTTTACAATAATTAATATATCACAATCGTGCCATGTTGTCAAACAAAATTAAGCATCAATTGTTGAAATTGTGAGGGTTGTCTCTTCAAGAACATCAAGAAGAACTCTTACAGTGTCGAGATTGGTGAAAATATTGACGTTATTCTCTATAGCATAGCTACGGATTTTGTAACCGTCGTTTTCGGAACCAACCGAGCCTTCATCACGAGTGTTGATAACATAGGCAATGTAGCCGCCTCTGAGAGCCTGAGCTATATCGTCATTGTTCTCGCTGAGCTTTTGGATAACGTGTGTGCGGATGCCGTTTTTCTTAAGAAATTCGGCTGTTCCGATTGTTGCCTCAATATTGAAGCCGAGATTGTAGAAACGACGAATAAGGGGAAGAGCCTCTTCTTTGTCTTTATCGGCAATTGTGGCAAACACTGTGCCATAATTTTGCACATTCATACCCGAAGCCTGAAGTGCTTTATAGAGAGCACGGTTAATTTTGTCGTCATATCCTATTGCTTCACCTGTTGACTTCATTTCGGGTGAAAGGTAGGCATCAAGACCTCTGATTTTGTTGAACGAGAAAACAGGAACCTTAACATACCAGCGATTCTTTTCTTTGGGGTAAATTTCGAAAATACCCTGCTCTTTGAGGCTCTTGCCCATTATAACCTCTGTGGCAATGTCGGCAAGGCTATATCCTGTGGATTTTGAAAGGAAAGGCACCGTTCTTGAAGAACGGGGATTAACCTCGATAATATAAACATTTTCGTTTTTATCAACAATAAACTGAATATTATAAAGACCAACAATGCCAATCCCGAGGCCAAGCTTTTTGGCATATTCGAGGATAATGCCCTTAACCTTGTCGGAAATGCTGAATGAGGGATACACGCTGATGGAGTCACCGCTATGAACGCCTGTTCTTTCAACAAGCTCCATAATACCGGGTACGAACACGTCTTTTCCATCGCAGATTGCATCTACCTCAACCTCTTTGCCAACAATGTATTTGTCGACCAAAACAGGTTTGTCTTCATCAATTTCAACGGCTGTTTTGAGATAGTGACGAAGCTGGTCTTCGTTTGCAACAATCTGCATTGCTCTGCCACCAAGAACAAAGCTTGGGCGAACAAGTACGGGATAGCCAATCTCGGCAGCAGCTTCGATACCGTCTTCAATTTTTGTAACGGCTCTGCCCTTAGGCTGAGGAATATTTAATTTTTTGAGAATTTTTTCAAAGCTGTCTCTGTTTTCGGCTCTTTCGATGGCTTCACAATCAGTGCCGATAATTCTTACTCCCCTATCCATAAGCGGCTGAGCAAGATTGATTGCTGTCTGACCGCCAAGAGAAGCAATAACACCGATGGGTTTTTCAAACTCTATAATGTTCATAACATCTTCGGGTGTGAGGGGTTCAAAATAGAGCTTGTCTGCTGTTGTATAGTCAGTTGATACGGTTTCGGGGTTGTTGTTGATAATGATTGCTTCATAACCGGACTTTTTGATGGTTGTAACAGCGTGAACAGTTGAATAGTCAAATTCAACACCCTGACCAATACGAATTGGACCTGCACCAAGAACAACAATTTTCTTTTTGTTGGTGAGAACAGATGCATTTTCGTCGGAATATGAAGAATAGAAATAAGGAATATATGCATTGGTATGACAGGTATCAACCATTTTGTACACAGGGAAAATCTTGTTTTCCTTACGCATTTTGTAAATATCAATCTCGTTCATATTCCAGAGTTTTGCAATGAACTTATCTCCAAAACCCATTTTCTTTGCAGCTTTCAATGTGTCGATGCTGCCAATGTTGGATTTTATGATTGCTTCCATATCCACAATTTTCTTGATGGATTCAAGGAAATATGGTGTTATTTTGGTTATATCGTGAAGCTTGTCAACACTCATTCCCCGACGGATAAGCTCTGCGACCGCAAAAATATTGTCATCCTGGAAAGAATCAAGATATTTGCAAAGTTCATCGGTTGACTGATTATCGAATTTTGCAAGATGGAAATGGCAAACTCCTGTCTCGAGAGAACGAACAGATTTGAGCAAACATTCTTCAAGATTTGATCCAATGCCCATAACCTCACCGGTTGCTTTCATCTGTGTGCCAAGAGTGTTGGGAGCTGTGGCAAATTTGTCGAAGGGGAAACGTGGAAGTTTTGCAACAACATAGTCTAAAACAGGCTCAAATGCAGCAGTGGTGTTGGCAATTGCAATGTCTTCAAGAGCCATACCAACGGCAATTTTGGCTGTTACTCTGGCAATGGGATAACCGCTTGCTTTTGAGGCAAGCGCTGATGAACGTGAAACTCTGGGATTAACCTCTATGAGGTAATATTCACTTGAATAAGGATTGAGTGCAAACTGAACATTACAGCCACCCTCAATTTTGAGCTCACGAATGATTTTTATTGCACTGTCGTTAAGCATTTTGAGGTCGGCATCGCTGAGTGTCATTATGGGGGCAACAACTAAAGAGTCACCTGTGTGAACACCAACGGGGTCGATGTTTTCCATACCACAAATAGTGATGGCATGGTCGTTGGAGTCACGCATAACCTCAAATTCAATTTCTTTATAGCCTTTAACGCTTTTTTCGATTAAAACCTGATGAACAGGAGAAAGCTTGAATGCATTAACGCCAATTTCAACAAGCTCTTCTTCATTGTTGGCAAAGCCGCCGCCTGTGCCGCCAAGAGTGAACGCCGGACGAAGAACAACGGGATAGCCAATGCGTTTTGCCGACTCTTTTGCTTCTTCAAGAGAATAGGTTATTTCGGAAGGAATGGTGGGTTCACCGATTGACTGGCAGAGCTCCTTGAAAAGCTCACGGTCTTCTGCACGTTCAATACTTTCGCTACTTGTGCCGAGAAGCTCAACACCGCATTCTTTAAGAATACCTTTCTTTTCAAGCTGCATTGCAAGATTAAGACCTGTCTGACCGCCAATACCGGGAACAATTGCATCAGGGCGCTCAAATCTGAGAATTTTGGCAATATATTCAAGCGTCAATGGCTCCATATACACCTTATCGGCAATGGTTGTATCGGTCATAATGGTGGCGGGGTTGGAGTTGCAAAGCACAACCTCATAGCCCTCTTCTTTAAGTGCTAAACAGGCCTGGGTACCGGCATAGTCAAATTCTGCCGCTTGTCCGATAACGATTGGTCCGGAACCAATTATAAGTATTTTTTTTATGTCTGTTCTTTTTGCCATAATGCTACCTCCCGAAAAATTATTTACACACAATTCATTATTTGATATTACACAAAAAAATACCCGATAAATTCAACACAAATGGTATTGAAAAACCGGGAATTTAAGATGATAATTTAAAACATAAATAACACGGTGAGAATGAATTTTGGAAAACAGATGCCCCACAAATGGTGGTGATAGCTGATGCGGTATGTAATTTTTTACAAACTGCATTAGTTGTCATTATCTGTTGCTCCTTTCCTCACAATATGAATTTATCTTATAAATAATATCATATCGGCGAGGTTTTGTCAACCAAAAAAATTAAATAAATCTAATATTTATATTCAATAAAATAACAACATATTACACATATCCTTATAACAAATATTCATTTTAAAACTCTATCCGAAAAATCATCGCCGTCGAGTCCGAAAAGTTGAATTACAGAAAGCTCATCACTCATTGCAACATCATGTGGAGTAACAAGAAATCCCCCATCGGAGTCGATGTCTACTCCAACACTTTTGAATGCTTGCCACACAATATGCGAACACTGAGATGACGACGGCTTATCTTCATCGGATTTATCTTTTTTAAGCACTCCCGCGAACAAATTGTAGTCAATTCCGACAAGGGAGTCTTTTGCGTATTTGGCCGCCATCTCTGCTTTCTTTGCGTCATCATGTCGCAAAATAACAAATGCAGGGTATGTGCCCCAATAAGATGAGTATCCAAACGATGAAACATTCCCTATTGAACGATGTTCCAAAACCTCTCCATTATCTGCATCGGTGACAATTGCACAGTGACCGTGACGCCAAAAAAGAGTGTGAGTGTTGAAGGTGATAAGAATATCTCTGTTTTTTAGCGGAACGATTGGTGTTTTCGATTTTGAACGTTCTTCGGCAGTTGTTGGAAAAAATATATATTCACGCTCATAATCTTTTGGCTCAAACAAATGGGATTGAAGTTCTAAAAGCTTTGGAGAACTGCCTGACTCTATTATCTGTTTAGCCAATGCAGGAGCAACACCTGTTTGTTCATATATTAACGCGTAGTCTTTTTGTGTTCGTGTTTTGTTGATGTCAATCACATCCGTGATGTCCTTTTTTAATGCGGTGACATTATGAAACACCGTCAGATTGCAATATATATTACCTCCTGCAACAAACAAAATCAATAGAACAACCATAATCAGAATTTTTGATTTTAAAAGTTTCATTTTGCCACCTCCTCACCTGATAGTATATACTCAACAGTGAATAAAATCAAGTTTTTGGATAAATTATAATTATGTCAAAAATTTTTTAAAAAAAGTATTGACAAACCCAATATTTTGTAATATAATATCTACTGTTGCTGATGAGGCACACAATATTTGGCGGCATAGCTCAGTTGGCTAGAGCATGCGGTTCATACCCGCAGTGTCGATGGTTCAAATCCGTCTGCCGCTACCAAAGAAGAACCGTAATTTTGATACAAAGTTACGGTTCTTTTTCTATGCTCAAAAAGCCTTAAATAGA
>SVJL01000101.1 GCA_015068985.1 Oscillospiraceae bacterium | reverse complement strand
GTATTCCTTCGACCTTCCGCCTTGAAAAGTCACAATTTTTCTTTGTTTTAGGTTCAAAGAATTTTCGGTGCTGTGTTTTTGCGGCAATGCAAGGCAAAAACGCAGCTAATGCTGACGCATTTGCGAGTATTTTAACGATGCAGTGGCGTAAAAACACGCACCCAAAACGGGTTCGGATATTAACGCAACTGCTTAAAGAAGGTAGACAGATGAACTTTAAAGCTATAAGATTTGTGTTGAGTTGGGTTTTAAAAATTGAGGCACTGTGTATGCTCCTGCCTCTTATTTGCGGCTTTTGCTACGGCGAAAATCAAAATATTATTATTTGGATTTTCTCCATTGGGCTATGCCTGCTCTTTGGCTTTGGCATATGCTTAAAAACCCCTGCCAACAAAACTATGTATGCAAAAGAGGGGTTTGTATCGGTTGCTCTGAGCTGGATTGTAATGAGTATTTTCGGTGCGGTTCCCTTTGTTTTGAGCGGCACCATTCCCTCGTTTGTTGATGCAGTGTTTGAAACAGTGTCGGGCTTTACCACAACCGGTGCGTCAATTATGGCTGATGTTGAATCAGCACCCAAGAGTATGCTTTTTTGGCGAAGCTTTACTCATTGGATTGGCGGTATGGGCGTTTTGGTGTTTATCACGGCGTTCATTCCTCTCAAAGGCAGCGGTAATTTTCAGCTAATAAAAGCAGAAAGCCCCGGCCCGTCGGTCAGCAAGCTTGTGCCAAAGGCAAAATCCACAGCCAAGATTTTGTATGGAATCTATCTTTTTATCACTTTGTTGCAAATCACGCTTCTTTTTCTGGGCGGTATGAGTTTTTTCGATTCTGTCACTCTTACCTTCGGCACTGTGGGCACGGGAGGCTTTGGTGTACGAAATTCAGGCATTGCAGACTATTCGTCATATTCCCAGATTGTCATAACTGTGTTTATGATACTTTGCGGTATTGACTTCTCGGTATATTATCTGCTTTTGATGCGCAAATTCAAAGCGGCAGTTTCTTCAAGTGAGGTAAGATGTTATCTTGGCATAATTGTCACAGCAATTATCCTCGTAAGCATAAGCATCTATCCTATGTTCGGCAATTTGTTCGACACAGTAAAGCACAGCGCATTTCAGGTTGGTTCAATCATCACAACAACAGGTTATTCAACGGTAGATTTTAACCTGTGGCCCGAGTTCTCCAAAGCTATTTTGGTGATACTGATGTTTATCGGTGCCTGTGCAGGCAGCACCGGTGGCGGTATAAAGGTGTCGAGAATAATGATTCTTTTAAAGAGCATAGTCAAAGAAATCCGAATTCTTGCCCATCCAAAAAGCACGCTGAAAATAAAGCTCAACGGCAGAGTGGTGGAGCACGAAACAGTGCGTGCAGTCAATGTTTTTCTTGTGGCGTATCTGGCGGTATATGCTTTTTCGCTGCTTGTAATAAGCGTCGATAACCTCGATTTCACATCAAATTTCACAGCCGTTGCCGCCACAATCAACAACATAGGCCCCGGTCTTGCGGCAGTAGGGCCTGTGTCTAACTTCTCGGCATATTCTCCGCTTTCAACAGTGGTTCTCATTTTTGATATGCTAATCGGCAGACTTGAAGTGTTCCCGATTCTTCTTTTGTTCTCTCCCTACACCTGGAAAAAATAATTTAAAGGAGTGCTTGTTATGAAAAGAATAATTGCAGTATTAACCCTGTGCTTTATGCTTGCATCGGTTTGTACAGTCGGCTTTGCGGCAGAAATTGCCGACGAAAGTGAGAAGATTCTCACTCTCATCAAACCACGAATCCCCAACACAAATGAATACTCAAAATTTTCTTCGTCGGTCTTTGACCGTAACGACGATAAGGAATACATTTTTCAATGGAACGACACAAGCGAAACCGATAACCGTCACAAATATATGAACGTTACTGCCAATGCATTTGGCATCATAACCTCATTCCATATTTATGATTCGGAGCAATACAGCTCCAACAAAATAGAACCGGCGTTTAAAGCCATAACCTCCGACGAGGCTATGGCAAAAGCCAAAGAGGCAGTTGATGCCTTGAATCCCGCTCTTTCGGAGAGCATAGAAATTTCAAAAAGCAACAAATACGAAAGTCTTACCGACAATAGCTTTTCGTTTAAGCTTCAAAGGGTTGAAAACGGCATACCCGTCTATGGTAACACAGGCAGTGTGACCATTGATTCAGCGAGCTTTGCCATTAGTCATTTTAACCTTTCGTTCACAACCGGTCTCGAATTTCCTGCAAAAACTCAGTTCATATCGCCTCAGGAGGCGGTAGGGGCATATGACGAAAAGCTTGGCATGGAGCTTGTGTATAAAACTTCATACAGCTCCGATAGTCCTGCTCCATACCTTGCATACGTTCCAAAGGTTTCCGACTCGTTTATCAGTGCAACAACCGCCGAGGCAGTAAAACCCATTCTTCCCGTATCGGACCTTTTCAGAGCACCAATGGCAGATAAAGAGGCGGCAGTTGGCGGAGCAGGCTCAAATTCTTCTGCTGAAAGACTGAGCGAAGCAGAGCTAAGCGAGCTGGAATCCCTCTCAAAGCTTATTCCTGTAGCCGAGGCGGAAGAAGCTGTAAGGGCAAACAAGTATATTGCAGTCCCCGGTGATGCGCCTCTTGCAGGCTCGTCGGCATATTCACACTCTGATGGCAAATATTATTATGAACTGCAATTTCAAAATGTTGTTCCGCCCTATGAATACATATATGTAAAGCTTAATGCCCAAAACGGTGAGATAGTCACCGTGAGCAAAATGACAGGCAAGCTCTCCGATGAAGAAACCGTCGACATAAGCGATGCCTACAAAATTGCAGCATCCCTTGCACCATCATACTGCAAGGCAGACGGAACCGGCGAATACCGCTTCACCTCCCGAACCAACAACTCCTTCACATTCACTCGTTACATAAACGATGTTCCTTATTATTCCGATTCCATAAATCTTATTGTAAACGACGTTGATAATACGATTGTTCACTATAGCATTTCACGCTCTGACTATGATTTTCCAAAGCCCGAATCGGTTATAACTCCAACAGACGCAATTAAAAAGCTTGTTGAGCAGGTTGAATATTCGGTGGTTTTCTATCCGTCGTGTTCAAAGGAAGAAATGAAAAAAGCCGACACTGCATTGCCGGTGTATATGCTTGAGTTTTCAAAAAATCACGAGGTGGATGCCATCACCGGAAAGCTTGTGTCACATTATTCCGAGCCCGAAATCGGTGGCTATACCGATATCTCAGGTCACTATGCCGAAGAAAAAATAAAAACCCTCGCATCCTATGGCATAGGCTTTGAGGGAGAACATTTTAACCCCGACTCTCTCATCACCCAAAAGGAATATGTGGCTCTTTTGGCTGATGCTGTAATGTTCAGAGACCCGATTATTATATATTCCGACCTTGACTACAGCAATCACTATCGTCGTGCAAAGGCAGAGGGAATCCTTGCAGATGGCGAAGAAAACCCCGACGGAGCAGTTACACGTCAGGCGGCTGCACTGTATTTTGTGAGAGCAATAGGCTACGATGAGGTTGCATCGTATGATTGGATTTTTAAACCAACCTTTGTTGATGTAACAGAAAATATCGGTCACATATCCATTCTTGATGCAATGGGTGTTGTGAGCGGATATGAGGGATATTTTAATCCCGAAAGAAATCTCACAAGAGCAGATGCGGCAATAATGATTTATAATTATCTTTCAAGATAAAAAATACATATTTTTATGGAGGAATTAACATTTATGAAATTAAGATTTTTTTCGTGCTTGGTTGCAGTTGTTATGATGATGGGCATTGTGGCAAATGCAGCAGATTTTGTTAAACTGGGTGAGTGTCCGGTCACCAAAATCGACTCTAACCCCTCAGCCATTGTGCTCGATCCCTTAGAGAACGAAATCTACGGCAACGCTGTCGAAATCACATGGGAAGAGTTTTATGCGGCAAGCCCTTACGATACCGATAACCCACTCATTCCGTTGAGGGGTTCTGTGTGGATTACAGGTGCCACCCCATATAACGACGGTCTCAAAAAAGAGCTTCAGAAAGGTTATCACGATTTGTATGGCGAAGACCAGCAGTGGGAAGCCTACACCGACATGGGCGGCAACGTTATTTTGTCTGCATTGCCCGGCGGTTGGCAAAGAACCTGGGAGTATTTTACCCACTATAATTTCGGGTATATGACCGAAGCCAACATGGAGTTTTATTGGGAAGAATATGCCGATGCATTCGGCTCCGACTATGATTTTGCCGTGTCTGCAATCACAGATGTGTTCACCGGAAAGGTGTATAGAATAAACACCGTCAGCATCATGGCAATAGATAACAACGGCTACATATACTTTAACATTCCAAGCCTAAGAAACGGCGAATATAGCAATAAGTTCTACAAAGCTTCTCTCAAAAAAGCTGCAGCAGTAACCGTATTTTATAACGGTAACAAAATCGCTTTTGATCAGGTGCCCCAAATTGTTGATGGCAGAACTCTTGTTCCCCTCAGAGCAATTTTTGAAACTCTGGGTGCCGGCGTCAACTGGGATCCGACAACCTCAACCGTTACAGCAGCTAAGGATGGCGTGTCGGTGTCGCTCACAGTAAACAGCACCAAGGCAACCAAAAACGGCGAGAGCGTTGAGCTTGATGTTCCCGCTCAGATTGTAAACGGCAGAACCCTTGTTCCTGTCAGATTCGTTTCCGATTGCTTTGATGTTAATGTTGAATGGGACGAAACAATGAAAAAGGTGAGCCTTACAAGCAAATAAGCATAATTATTATAAAAAGTTAAGGGCTGTCTCTCTAAACATTCATAATGTATAAACATTCAAAAATGTAGGGGTCGATGCCTACATCGACCCGAAAAAACGGGCGGATGTGGGCATCCGCCCCTACAAAATGAATTATTATGCATATTGTTTGTTTAGAGAGACAGCCACTTTTTTTGTTCCCTCTTGTGTTATTACCAATATTTTTTCCAGTCGGGTTTTAAGTAGCGAAGCAAAGCTTCAAGGTAGAAATAGTCACCGTAAATTGCACATTCGTCGATGCCCTGACCTTGGGGAAAAGCATGAGTAACGTGGCAGATAAGGCCGTCGTAGTCGTAGTCTTCTTTGCCTGTACACTTGTCGATAATGGCTTCGAGCATCATTGCCGACGCATTTTCAAAAATGGGTTTCTGCTCGGCAGTATCGGGCAGAAGCTTGCACATTTCGTTCATACCGCAAACCGAGATTGCACCGGAAGATGAGTCGCGGGGCTGGTCTGAGCCTTGAGTGAAAATGTAGTCCCAATATGTGATGCAGTCGTCGGGCAGGCGGTTGAGCATATAGTATGTAATAGCCTTGTGAGTGTCTACAAGGCTTTCGTCGCCCGAGTAAGAGTAGGCAATGGGGAAGCCATACACACCCCAGGAGTGACCTCTTGCCCAGCAGGAATCGTCCGAATAACCCTGAAGGGTAACACCTTTAACAGGTTTTGCAGTTTCGGGGTCAAACTGATAGTGGTGAAAAGAGGAAGCATCGTCTCTTATGAGATACTGCATTGTTGTTTTGTTGTGGTCAAGTGCTGCCTGATAAAATTCTTCCTTGCCTGTCTCTTCGGCTGCCCAAAAGAACAGCGGAGCATTCATCAAAGAGTCCATCATGGTTCTGCAGCCGCTTCCCTGAGCCCAGCTTCTGTGAGAACGGATAATAAATTTGCCCTCTTTGCTGTAGCTTTTTTCATACAAATATTTTGCGGCTTCAAGGGCATATTCTCTTGCAAGCTCGTTGCCGGTTATTTTGTAGGCTGCAACGCAAGATGGTGTAAACACAAAGCCAACGTCGTGGTCGTCCATACCGATTTTTTCGTCAAGACGGGTTTTGTAGGTGGAGAGGTGATGCTCTGCCACATCTTTAAAAATTTTGTTGCCGGTAATTTCGTATGCAAGCCAGAATGCGCCTGTTTGCATACCGCATTCCCAGTTTTTGTTGACGTCGGTAATGTATTTATAGTCCACACTGCAGGTTCCGGCAAAGCCGTCTTTGAGCTTGCCGATGTTTGCTTCAAGCTTGTTGGTGGCAGCCTCTGCAGCCTTTGTGAGCTTGTCTTTGCTTATGGTGTGTTTCTTTTCAAAACGTTCCGGATTTGCTAAAACAATTTTTTCTGTTACCATTTTGTCACAGCCTTTCGCTTGGTGATTTGTTATGCTTAGTACACTATATCACAAAAACCTTGTTTTGTAAATCAAAAATAGAATTTAATCTTTTGTTTTATAAATTATTGTTTGTAGGTGAGATGAAACATTGCAAATGCGTTGCCTCCCTTGTGTAAAGGGAGGGGGACCAAGCTTTGCTTGGTGGAGGGATTGTGAATGACTTTTTCAAAAAACAACCCCTCAGTCAGCTTCGCTGACAGGGCAGATTGTCAAGCAAGTGCAACACCATAAAAAACTTCAAAAGGAGATTTCCAACCTAAGCATTTACGAGGTCTTAGATTGATAGACAAAACCA
>SVJL01000100.1 GCA_015068985.1 Oscillospiraceae bacterium | reverse complement strand
TCCAGATATTCACATTGAACATCCGGAGCTGAGTGGGTTTAGAAGTTCTTATTAATTATACGTGCTTCGTTATAAAAACGTTTGTCGCAGGCATCGCCCATAGAAAATGTTTTTCTTGGAAGCGCACCATCAAGCACAACAGTTTTAAATAAATCGTTTTTATCCATAGCATCAAGAAGAATACCACAGGTATTTGGAGTTGATGAAAGAGAGCGTACAACATCGTCGCCGTGAATATAGTCAACTCTGCCGCCATTTTTTGAAATATAATCATCAATAAACTGCTGAACAGAACCAACTGTAAGATTGGCAGACGGTGCATTAAAACTAAACACTTTCTCACCATCAGCAGTAACAAACACAAAACTTTGTGCACCATCTTTTTGTCCTTCGCTGCAAATTTTAGAAAGTTCTGATTCAAATTTATCAACATCAACATCAAAAACAACTCTGTGAATAGCTTCAAACACCAAAGATTCGTCGTGCAGGTTAACAAGTTCTGCAAGGGCAAAACGAGCAAGAGACGTGTCACCGCCACTTTCTTTAATCTGACGATAATATTCTTTTGCAGTTGCAAGTGAGTGATTACCGTCTCCCACTGCATAAACAAGAGGTTTTTCTTCATTCACACCATATTTGGAATTAAAGTTATTAATATCGCCAAGTTTGTCGAGCTCTGATTTGATGTATTCAGTGTATTCATCGTTAATTAGCCAACCGGTAAGATGACCCGAGTCCATCATAAGATCAAAATCATATACCTTTTCAAAAGAATCTTTGACGGATGAAAGTTTTTCAATAATACACTTTTTGCGATCGTCGATGAGGAGCATAACGTGAGGAAGCTCCAAACAGGCATCGATACGCACTTTCAAGCGAGGAGGAATACGTTCTGTAACCGTGCCCTCGGTTGCTCTGACAGCCGATTTTGAGCCTTTTGTGTAGTCATAATCTTCAAGATCAACAGCACCTATTATACCACAACGAATTTTACCGTTACGCTGAATACGTTCAACATAAAAAAATGCCGATTTATATTCATCAAACGCTCCGTCTTTACAATAAGAAGCCATAGTTTGATTTATTTTTGAAATACGCTCATCAACACCATCTTTTTCGAGGTATATTTCAGGTAAAATAAGGTGATATGAGGAGATTTTATCTTTTGTTATATTCTCAACCTCATCCCAATATTGTGTTTCTGATGTGTATTGATCGCACGCAACAACACTCCATAATGTTTTGTCGCTGGTTTTTGGAATTAAAATATCCGCAGGTGAAAAAGTCATTTTTGTTCCTCCCCAAATTGTGTAATATAGTGATATTATACACGTCATCCTTGGAATTTTCAAGTAATTTAAAAATTTATTTAACAAATTTTAAAAAAATGTATCTTTTTTTAAAATTTGTGGTATAATTAATTGATACATGGCAGTACGAAATAAATTTGCGAGGTTGTATGAATAGAAAAGATAAAATATTAAGCTTCATAAATGACAAAGAATATAAACCAATGAACATTAAAGAAATTATGACAATTCTTGATGTTCCAAAATCAGACAAGTGGTTACTTGACGACATTCTTTCTTCTCTTGAGCAAGAAGGGAAAATATTTAAAAACTCCAAAAACAAATATATTTCTTCCGACTCCGGCGGATTTGTTAAAGCCATTTTTTATGCCAAAGGCAAAGGTTATGGATTTGCAATAGATGAAAACGATGAAAAGTATTTTGTTCCACCGTCAAAAACCAAAGGTGCTTTTGACAGAGACAATGTGCTTATAAAAGTGACAAAACAAAACGGTTCCGGAGACAAATGCAGCGAATGCGAAATAATCAGAATACTTTCTCACGGTTGCAACAGTGTTGTCGGAACTTTCGTTAAAGAACGCAACTTTGGCTTTGTTGTGCCAGATTCTAAAAGCTTTGGATGCGATGTTTTTGTTTCAAAAAAGCATTGCGCTGATGCAAAAGACGGACAAAAAGTTGTTGTCAAAATAACAAAATGGCCCGAAAGAGATGAAAATCCCGAGGGCGTTATTGAAGAAGTTCTGGGGTTTTCATCAGAAGAACAGGTAGATATAAAATCAATTATCAGACAATATGGCATTTCGGAGATCTTTCCTCAAAAGGTTGAACTTTCAGCATTGTCTTTTGGTGACAGAGTATACGAAGAAGAGCTTAGTGGCAGAGAAGATTTTAGAGACAGATTAATTTTTACAATTGATGGTGAAGATGCTAAAGATTTTGACGATGCTGTTGAAATCGAAAAAAACGAAAAGGGTTATCGCCTAGGAGTACACATTGCAGATGTCTCGTACTATGTGAGTGAAAACAGTGCACTCGACATTGAAGCACGAAAGCGAGGCACAAGTGTATATTTGCCGGGGTGCGTTGTGCCAATGCTTCCCGAAAGGCTTTCAAACGGTCTGTGTAGTCTTAATCCGCATTGTGACAGGTTGTGTTTGTCGGTTATAATGAATTTTGACAACAGCGGAAAGCTTGTATCACATAGTATTTACGAAAGTGTTATTAATTCTAAATTCAGAATGACATATACTGATGTTGCAGCAATTATTGATGGCGATAAAGAAAAAACCAAAGAATTTGCACCGCTTGCTAACACAATACACATTATGAACGAGCTGAGAGAAAAGTTGAAAGCTGCAAGATGTGCTAAAGGCAGCATCGATTTTGACTTTCCGGAGGTGAAAGTTGTTTTGGACGACACCGGAAAAGCTGTCGATGTGTTTAAGTATTACTCAAACAAGGCTCATAGTCTTATAGAAGAATTTATGCTTGCTGCAAACGTTTGTGTTGCTGAAGAAATGTTTTGGTGCGAACTTCCTTTTATCTATCGAATACACGAAAAACCATCACCTGAGAAAATGTCGACATTCTCAAAATTTCTCAGCCAACTTGGAGTTGTTATGAAAGCTAATCGTGACAACCCGACTCCAGGAGCTTTTGCTTCGGTGCTCAAAAAAATCAAAGGTACAAACAAAGAGCTTATGATAAGCAAAGTTATGCTCAGATCACTTATGAAAGCTAAATACAGTGAAATAAACCTCGGCCATTTTGGTTTGGGTTTTGACCACTACTGTCATTTCACATCTCCAATCAGACGTTATCCTGATCTTGCCATACACAGAATTATTAAAGAACACTTAAAATACGGCCTGACTGACAACAGAAAAAGGTTTCTGACGTCTTTTGTAAAAAAAGCAGCAAAAACCTCCAGCATGGCAGAAATTAACGCTATGGAAGCAGAAAGAGATGCTTCCGATATGAAAAAAGCAGAGTATATGATGCTGCACATTGGGGAGATTTTTGAGGCAACAATAACTTCAACCACATCTTTTGGAATTTTTGCCGAAACAGATTTTGGGATTGAAGGTTTGATTTCGATGACAGACCTTAGTGATGATTATTATGAATTTGATGAAAGCAATTTTTGCCTTAAAGGAAAAAAACACGGCAAAGAGTATTCAATTGGCGACAGATTGACCATCAAGGTTAAAAGAGCCGATTCACAAGCCAGAGAGATAGACTACACAATAGAAAGCGGTGACGAAAATGAGTGAAAGCGTTAAGGTTATATCACAAAATAAAAAAGCTTATCACGACTTTTTTATTGAAGAAAAATATGAATGCGGAATAGAACTTGCAGGCACAGAGGTTAAATCTCTGCGTTTGGGACAGGTTAACATCAAAGACTCGTATGCATCAATCACAAACGGAGAAGTCTGGCTTAAAGGTATGCACATTAGTCCATACGAAAAGGGCAATATTTTTAACCGTGACCCTTTGAGAGAGCGAAAGCTTTTGATGCATAAGTTTGAAATACGAAAACTTATCGGCAAAATAAAAGAACAAGGTTATTCACTTGTTCCAACCCAGGTTTATTTTAAAGGACAACGCATTAAGGTTGAGCTTGGTCTTGCACGTGGTAAGAAAAACTACGACAAACGTCAGACCATTGCTGCTAATAGTGCAAAAAGAGAAATGGAAAGAAAGCTAAAAGAGTATAACAGATAATGGTATCTCATAGCATTTGGCAGAACATATAAGTTTATTAAACAATAAAAATGATATTTTAAACATACAATGGCTGAGAATGGTATATCCCCTATTCCTGCCATTGTGTTTTTTTTATTATTTTTATATAATATGGAGGTGTTTTAAAAAGAAAGGAAAAGAGATGATGAAAAAAATACTATGCACCATTCTTGGTGCCATAACACTAACAACAACTGCAACAGGAGCGTTTAGTGCCGAATACAGACTCGGCAGTGAAAACAGTCAAATTATGACCGTGCAGAATGCACTTGAAAACAAAGGCTATGAAATCAACGATAAGAGTGGTTTTTTTGGATTAAAAACCCTTGCAGCTATTATTGATTTTCAAGACAGGACAAATATTGAAATAAGTGGGACAATTAACGAACAAACAAAAAGAGCTTTGTTAAAAGATAGTGATACAGGCAATAGCAATGAGGACCTTTACTGGCTTTCAAGAATTGTCCACGCCGAAAGTCAGGGCGAAAGCTTTGAGGGGAAGCTTGCTGTTGCTAATTGCGTTCTTAACAGAGTGAAATCCACACAATATCCAAACACTGTCAAAGAGGTTATTTTTGACACAAAATACGGAGTCCAATATCAACCCACATCAAACGGCACAATCTATCAAACACCCGACGAAAGCTCCGTTAAAGCAGCAAAAGAAGCCCTTAGCGGAGTTAATCCCATTGGAGACTGTTTGTTTTTCTTTAATCCTGCAATTGCAACCAATTTCTGGATATCTGAAAACCGTCAGTTATATAAAATAATTGGTAATCACCATTTCTACTTATAAAACAGTTTTAATAGTCACACAAGCAAAAAACATCTTAAATCGGCTTATCTCAGCCTGTTTAAGATGTTTTTATTGTGGTATTTTTTTTGCAGCGTCTTCTTTGGTTTTGTGTGTTGGAGGAACAATTTCAAGTCCGGTATTGTTGATGATGCCGAATTTATGATTTTTTATAACATAAGCATAGCCATTTTCAAATTCAAGAATACTGTCATATTTGAATTCACAGAGCTTTTCATTTCTTAAAGATATGAGTCCCCATTGGCTATATTCGTTTGCAGCAGCAATAACATTGTGCTCGTATGATGGATTAAAGCCTGTGTATACAAACGGAATAATCGTATTTCCCTCAATGTCAATGATACCACTATATTTACCTTTTGTTACAACCGCTTTTCCATATTTGAAACTTTGTGCAGCGTCATATTCAAAATTTATAACACAATCGCCCGAATCGTTAACATAGCCGTAACGCGGCCCATTATCGGTTACAACTGAAACAGCAGAAAGACCGTTTGAAAAACTGCCTGCATCAAGATAGTTGAAACCGGTAAGATTTTGACCTGTTGGAGAAAACAGCGCCCACTTATTGTCTTTTTGAAGAAAAACTGACAGAGCTGTTCCTTGCTTCACATCGGTATGAACACATTCGATAATCTCGTTGCCGTTGTGGTCAAGGTATCCATAGCCGTCTTTGTAGGCAAGTGTGAGTCCGTTTTTAAATTCTTCCATATATTTGTAGTCAAAATTCGTGAGGTGCTCACCGGTTGTTGAAATAATGCCGAACTTTTCGTTTTTGTAGGCAACTGTAGAATTTGAGTTGTTAAATGGATATATATATTCGTATTCAAACGGAACAACAACTTCAAATTTATCATTAATAACGCCGAATTTTTGCCCAACCTGTGCTACGGCAACATCTGTTTCTCCAAAAGAATCGAGATAGTCGTAGGCGGTTGGAATCAAAACCCTTCCTCCGCAATCAACAATTCCAATTTTATTGTTGCTAATAACCCTGGCTCTGCCACGGGCATCAAATTTGTCGAGAGCATCATATTTCGGATTTATAACAACATTTCCAAAGCTATCAACGTATCCCCATTTGCCACCGTTTTCAACATAATAACCTTTTATCATATCGTTGTCGGACTGAACACCTGTGGTTACTTTATACACCTGATCATAGCCTCTGGCGGAAAGCTCCTGTGTTGAGCAATTCAGAATATACCATTTTCCGTTCTGCTTTACCATGGCTATCAGATTTCCGCAATATGCTATGTCGTCATATTTTACAGGAATGATTATTTCGCCGTTTATATCACACATTCCCATCCGATTGCCAATCCTCAAAAAGATGCTGGAGGGCGATTCATAACGTATTTCGTTATAGACTATATCGGTGAGAAGTTTTCCGTTTGTGTCAATTAATCCGCAACGATGATCATAAGTAACCTTAAAAAGAAGCGGATTATCATAGTTGGAAATTTCGTCATATGTAAAAAGAGTTAACAATTCACCCGACTTATTTACCAACCCATATTTATTGCCACGGCGAGCAACAGCAACACCATCAGAATTAAATATTCCAACATGGTCCCTTATGGAATTAACAACAACTGAATTAGTATGTTCAATATAGTCTATTTGCATTCCCAGACCTGTGCATATCATTCTGAGAGGAATATATATTTTTCCGTCTAAGTTATA
>SVJL01000006.1 GCA_015068985.1 Oscillospiraceae bacterium | reverse complement strand
GGTATAAAAGCCGGCGCGCAAAATACGTATTTAGGCGGTCTATTGTATTGTAAAAATTGTGGAGCCAAATACACAAAACAAGCCAACTATAGAAAACGCCCAGGAGCCGAGCCGATATTGTGGTATATGTGTCATAGTCGATGTAAAAAAGTTAAGAAAATGATTAAGGATCCAAATTGTAAAAATAAAAATTGGAAAATGAACGAACTCGACAATTTAGTTTTTAACGAGATTAAAAAATTAGCTATGGACCCGGAATACTTTAATACCCTAAAAGATAAAAGTTTTGAGGATTCCGATAATAGTAATAAAGTCGTATTATTAAAAGACGAGATTAAAAAAATCGACGAGCAAATATCACGTTTTATGGATTTGTACGGAATCGGTAAATTTACAATCGATCAGGTTTCCGGAAAAATAGATCCGTTAAACGAACAAAAAAACAAGCTCGAAAAAGAATTAAAAAAATTAACGGTCGATACTGCAGAATTAACCCACGACGAAACAATTCAAATAGTTAAAGAGTTTGACGAAATTTTAGCGAGTGGAGATTTTGACCGAATCCGTTTAATGATTGAAACGTTAATATATTATATCGAGATTGACAACGAAAAAATTATGATTCATTGGAAATTCATTTAATTACAAAAAAGAGACGTCCGAAAATGGACGTCTTTTTATATGGTTATATTGAACTCTTTTTTTAAAAGCTGATACAATTTCGATATTGGTAATCCGACGACGTTATAATAATCGCCCCTGATTCCTTTTATAAATTTCATACCAAATGATTCTTGAATCCCGTATCCTCCGGCCTTATCTTCCCAATAATGACGCGGTTTTTCGTCCGTATACCCTTTAGATACACCCGTTTTGTCAAAGGGTTTGTATGTATTGATATAATCTGAAATTTCTTCATCGGACATATCCGAAAAATAAACTTCGGTTTCGCAATAGTCGGTAACTGTTGTCATATTGGAACTGTTGGTTACCGATATGCCTGATACAACTTTGTGAGACGAAGCTGAAAAAGAAGAAAGCATAGCAAATGCTTCATCATAGTTTTGAGGTTTACCGATGATTTTGCCGTTGTGAACAACAACCGTGTCGGCACCAACAACATAGCTCCCCTCACCCACTTTGGATGCAACATCGGTTGATTTTAGCATTGCAAGTTCCTGAACATACAACCTTGGTTCAAGAGTGGTCGGAATAACCGACTCATCAACACTGCTTTCCAGAATATCAAATTTCATGCCTATGCCGGAAAGAATTTCACGGCGTCGGGGTGATTTTGATGCAAGAATAAATCTCATTGTCTTCTCTCCATAATCAGTGGGTTCCGGTTGAACCGAATCCGCCACTGCCTCGCTTTGTTTTTTCAAGATCTGCAACAACGTTAAAGTTCGCCTTACTAACTTCCATTATGACCATCTGGGCAATTCTTTCGCCGTTTGATATTGTGTAGGGTTTGTTGCTGAGATTAACGAGTGCAACTTTGATTTCGCCTGTGTAGTCGCTGTCTACAACGCCAACGCAATTGGCAAGAGTTATACCATGCTTTGATGCAAGACCTGAACGGGCAAAAAGAAACGCTCCGTATTGAGGCCCCGGCAGCGAAATTGCAATGCCCGTGGGAATTAGAGCACGCTCAAGAGGCTCGAGAACAACGTCCTCTTCCAAAACGGCTTTCAGGTCCATTCCGGCTGAACCCTCTGTTGCGTAAAAAGGAACTTCTTTTTCTTTATTATTATCTAAAAATTTAATATTAATCTCTGCTGTGTTCATTGCATAAACCTTCCTTTTTATTTTCATTTATAAAACATTTTTATAGTAATGTCCTCTGGTGAAAAAGAATCCTGCTTTTTTGCCTTTTTCATACAGTTCAAAAATTTTGTTCATTTCATCGGGTGTTTCGGTTGTGAAATCGAATCTGTAGTAAGATACACCGCAAGGTTTTATCTCGTCCATTCGGTCCGACATAACAATGGGGGTGCTGTTGTATATAACGTTGGTACAAGAGGCTTTGTCGGTAATCAGTGGGAAATCATAGTTTTTGCGGTCTTTAAGATAATAGACCTCGCCTGTTTTGCAACCGCATTTGTCTTTTGCAGATCTGACGACGCAATTTCGCATTGTCATCATTGCAATTCTTCCATACACAACTGCTTCAATGGGTATTGATTTGCCAAGCTCTTTTATCTGCGCAAGGCTTAATTCGGCAGAAACCGTGCATTGGCTCACACCCATGGTCATAAGCTGTTTTATCGAAAGAGAATTAAAAACATTCAGGCGATAATCTGCACTGATTCTTTTTCCGCTCCAGCTATGGCTTAGCTGACCGATGTTTGTTATCATAACCTCATCAGTTTGTATAGCATCATAATCCACCCTTAAACTGTCGTGCATTATTGGCGGAAGCTTAACAGCAAATACATCGGCATCAGAATCGTATAGCTCTTTATTGTGAACATACTCTGAATATGGAACATATATTTTTTCAAAACCAAGCTCATAAGCTCTTTTTGCCTGAGCCTCTGTTAAAACCGATGCGGTATAAAGAGGCGACTGCTCTTTGAATGCAGGTTTTATTATATCGGGCATTTTGCCGCTAAAGCTTCGTTTTTCGCCCAGAATATGCTTTTGAACGAGCAAGAAGCAATTACGCCTCAAGGTGTTTATGTCTTTGACAGAAATGTAGAGATTGCCTTCAACGTCAAGCTTTAGGGATGAATATGCAAACACAGTGCCGCCAAGCTTTAAAAGCTGTTGCTCAATCCGCTCCTTTGTTACAGGAGCAGAGGAGGCAGATTCTGCATTGTTTTCGCCCTCACAGCAAAAGGATTTACCATCATATGTTATTTTGAAAACCGGCTTTTGATTGAGCTTCATCTCAAACTCAGCATCAACAGCTATTTTATATTCCGACTCGGAATATTCCTTTGCCTTGGTTTTAACCGTTTCGGTTGCAGAGTCAAAAATATGGTCTTGATTGGAGTTATAGCATAACATATCTCTGCCGTATTCGCGGTTATAATAGCCTTTGGTGAATCCCCCGCGACTAAAAATGTTGGCAAGAAGAGTTCGGTCTTCATCAGACACTTTGCCACCGTCTCTGTATTTATTATATATGCCACACACGGCACTAACGTATGACTCGCTTTTCATTCTGCCCTCAATTTTGAGCGATGTGATACCAATTTTTTTTAGGTCTGCAATGTGGTCTATAAGGCAGAGGTCTTTGAGACTGAGAAGATATTTGCCCTTCTCCGAAACATTTTTGCCGTTTGAATCGGCAAGAGTGTAGGCAAGACGGCAAGGCTGAGCACACCCTCCCCTGTTGCCGCTTCTGCCGCCAAGAAAGCTCGACATAAGGCACTGACCTGAATAGCTCATACAAAGCGCACCATGAACAAAAACCTCAAGCTCGATGGTGGTGTTTGACGCAATGTGCTTGATTTCATCAAAAGACAATTCCCTCGAAAGCACAACACGATCGATGCCCATTTTTTGTGCCCACAGAGCGCCGTCGAGATTATGAATTGTGAGCTGAGTGCTTGCATGAACCCTGAAATCGGGGAATGATGATTTTATCATTCTGAAAACACCAATATCCTGAACAATAACTCCATCTACACCCTCAATATAGCAAAACTTTATGAATTCAAAAGCCTCAGAAAGCTCTTTGTCGGACAAAAGCGTGTTCACAACAACATACACTTTAGCAAAACGAAGATGAGCATATTCAACCGCTTCGGTTATCTGCTCATTCGAAAGGTTAACAGCATTTGAACGTGCACCAAATTTTGAACCGCCAAAATATACCGCATCTGCACCGGAATCGATGGCTGTTTTAAGACATTCCAGACTACCGCCCGGAGCTAAAATTTCAATGTTGGACTTCATTATCTCAAGCCATTCTTTCTGTAGGATTGAATTTCTTCTTTAAGATATTTCTTTTCTTCTTCCCATGCTGCAACATCTTCGCGAAGCTCGGCAAGCTCATCTTTCACCTTTTTAAGTTCTGCATTGGCACGGTCAAGCATATATTTTGTTTTGTAGTAATCATCACACATATTAACTGCAGTTAAAACCGATATTCTCAAAGGCTTTAATGCAGGATTTTGAGCAATCTCACGCATTTTCTTATCTACAGTGAAGCATACCTTATTGAGATATTCTTCGCTTTCAACTCCAACAAATGTATAGTCATTACCAAATATGCGTGCATTAACTTTTGTTTTCTTTTCCATAGTATTCCTCTTTTCTGCAATAAATCAAGAGTTTGTATAAATATAATCAGTATACATTATACTACACTTTTTCATAAAAATAAAGCATTTTCTGTAATTTTATTATTATATTTTTTATTTACGTAATATTTTGTGAACAGATTCATATTAATTAATAAAAGATTCGGGGTGATTTGAATGCAATTGCTGTTGAAAAACAGTCTTGGATTATATAAATTTTATACAAATTCTTCATCGGAATTTGTGATGGAGACCGACAACGGTGGCATCAGCGTTATATTGAGCGATGTTAGCAAAGAATATGACGGATTATGTGACAAAAATGACTTTTTTCATTTTTTGATTCAGACCGTAAAGGGCGGACTTTTGTATTTGAAATATGACGGTAACGTGTGGAAAAAATATGATATTTTTCAATCCAAAGACAAGCGGCAAAAAATATGCAATATAAAACTGACTATTAGCGAAAATATGCTGTGTGCATTTTATATTATGGAGCACAACGACAGGAATATGCTTGTTAAGCACTGCTTTTCGGCTGAAAAATTATATGTTACACCCGAAATTGTAGATATTGTTGACAGTAAAAAATGTTTCTGCATATGTTCACATTCTGAAGATGGCACGCGGGTTTTTTATAGAGACAGTGCCGGAAGAAATCAGGAAACCGTGTTTGACAAATTTTTTGTAAGAAGAAATCACGGACGAAGTCCGGTTCAAAGCGAAGTTTTTAGCATAGCAATGGCATATAATAATCATTCTGCAAAGTATGCATATGTGACAGTTAAAAAGAATTATACCACCCTGATTTTTTCAGGTGACAATGGCCAACAAAGTGAAAAAATTATAACATTTGGCATTTCACGTAATTCAAACATTGGAATATTATGCGAAAACAACGCAATTATAGTTTTTTGGACAGAGGGCAATAAAGCAATGATGTCTAAAAGTACCGACGACGGAGAAAACTTCACCTCTCCTGCCATAGTCGGAAATTACATCGAGTTTGTACGGTACAGGGAGAACGGAATAAACTTTAGCGACTGCATACATATGAGCAGTGTGAATATGACAAAAAGCAAAGATAACAAGCAGTTTGAAAGGAATGATTTGATGAACAAAGCAAAAAACAACTTTGACACTCCAAGAAGGTTCAATTCCGACATAAGCTCTGAGGAGTTTGTGCAAAAGCTCGGTCGCATTGAGCAGGCAGTTGTGCAAATGAGTGAGAACATAGGAAAGCTTTGCATATTTTTGAAAGAACTTGAGGATTTTAAAACAAGAAGTGAGTTTGATGTGTTCTCTCAGATTAACAACTCACAACACACAGACAGCCAAAGAACAGAAAATGACGATATTGGCGAAAAAGATGAAGAAAATATCAGACTATTTGAAAGTATGACCATTGACGAAGCTTTGCCAAACACAGAAAACGATGCAGATGCTTTTGTCGCATCTCACCCAACTGAGTGATTTTTTGAAAGGAATGTTGCAATTTTGAATAATGCAAACGAACCCGTTTTGTTACACCCATATGTGCGATTTATTAATGCATCAGAAAATGACGGTGTTGATTTTTATGTTTTTAACTCTCCAATCTCAACAAATGCAGCTTGCGGTTATGCGGGAGAATATGTAAAATGTGCGAGAGGGTTAACCAATTTCAGAGTGTGCAAAAATGATACGGTGCTGGCAAGTATGGCGTTTAACGCAGAGCCGGGAGTTGTGCACACAATTTGTGCAGTTGGCTCGGAAGATAACGTCTCGCTTTATGCAATTGATGAAAATGCCGACAAAACTACACCCGAATACGGCCATCTGAGAATATGTAATCTGTTTAACAACGATAAGACTATCGACATATATGCAAACGAAAAATGCTTTGCATCTGACGTAGGCTATCTGGCTGTTACCAGATATATTGAAATGGTGCCCGATTTGTATGAGCTCAAAATCAGACACCACAACAACCAAAACATTCTTGCCGGATATGGCAAGCAAAGCATAAAATGCAGAAAATACAACACACTTTTTGTTTTGCCTCCAAATGACAACAATTCATCACCAAATTGTATTTTTACAATAGATTCGGGAAGCTACAGTGGATTTTATCTGTAAAAAATAAAAAACCGATTGGGTGTTCCATACAACGAGCACACAATCGGCTTTTTGATTTATTCTGATAATTCTCTGCCCATAATAACCCCCATAACAGATGCCATCATAAGGCCTCTTGTCCATCCGCTTGAATCGCCGAGACAATGCAAGCCATTCACGTTTGTGCGCAAATGCTCATCCATCTTTATTCTGTTTGAATAAAATTTTAGCTCAGGCGAATACAAAAGGGTTTCGTAAGATGCAAAACCGGGCACGACCTCATCCATCGCTTTGATAAAGTTGATTATATTTATCATAGCTCTGTAGGGCATTGCGGCAGTAATATCGCCTGCAACAGCGTCGGGCAGGGTCGGTTTGATGTTTGATTCGGCAAGTTCATTTTGCCAGGTTCTTTTTCCGTCGAGGATATCACCAAAGCGTTGAACAAGAATCTTTCCTGATGCAAGCATATTGGTTAACTCACCAATTTTTTGAGCATAAGAAATCGGCTCGTTAAAGGGCTCACTGAAATTGTGAGAACACAAAATGGCAAGATTGGTATTTTCGGATTTGAGTTCTTTGTAGGAATGACCGTTAACAACGGCAAGGTCGTTATCATAGTTTTCCTGACTCACAAAACCGCCCGGATTCTGACAGAAGGTTCTTACTTTATTTTTGAAAGGAGCCGGATGACCAATGAGCTTTGATTCGTAAAGTACCTCATTGACCTTTTCCATAATTTCACTTCTGACCTCAACCCTTACGCCAATGTCAACAGTTCCCGGTTGATGAGCTATGCTGTGTTCTGCACATATTTTTTCGAGCCAGTCGGCCCCTCTGCGGCCTGTTGCAATAACGTTTGCATCGGCATATATTGTTTGGGTTTCGCCGCCTTTTTCGATAATAACACCCTTGCAGGTGTTGCCATCGAGGATAATGTCACGGCATTCGTAGCCAAACATAATTTCAACACCATTGGCAAGAAGATACTCCTCAATTCGCTGATAGAGCTCCTGAGCTTTTTCGGTGCCAAGGTGACGGATCGGGCAATCAACAAGCTTTAGCCCCGCTTTTATGGCACGGGTTCTGATTTTTCTCACTTCTTCGGTGTTGCCAATGCCCTCAATGTGCTCGTCGGCACCAAAATCAAGGTAGATTTTGTCGGTGTAGTCAATGAGCTGTTGTGCCCTTTCGCTTCCAATGAGCTGAGGCAAATCGCCGCCAACTTCATAAGACAACGAAAGCTTACCGTCAGAAAAAGCTCCCGCACCGGAAAAACCGGTTGTGATGTGACAATAGGGCTTGCACGAAACGCACTTCTGAGTTTTTGATTTAGGGCAGTGTCTTTTTTCGATGGGTGCACCCTTCTCCACAATAACAATACTCTTCTTTGAGTTGTTTTTTATCATTTCAAGAGCGGTGAAAATTCCGGCAGGACCTGCACCAACAATTACAACGTCTTTTTTCATAATTCTTCCCTCTACTTTTTAATATAGTAATTTATAACAGGCACATTAGCCTTAGATTCTACAATTTCTATTTCGCTGAAGTTTTCTGTTATCATTGCTGAAAACAGCTCTGTCACTATATGCTCGGTTTCGTAGTGACCTGCATCAATAATGGCCATACCGGATTCGTAGGCATCACGAAAGGGATTGTATTTAACATCTCCGGTAATAAACAAATCAACTTCCATTGCTATGCAATGGTTAATTTCATCGGCACCGCCGCCACAATTGACAGCCACCTTTCTGACTTGGCGGTCAACATCGCCAACATAACGTGCTCCTTTTATGCCGAGAGCTTCAACGCACCTTTGAAGCATTGAACCAACGGTTGTTCCCTCTTCAACCTCTCCGACTCTGCCAAAACCGCAAACCTTGCCATCGTGCTCTCCAACAGGTTCTATAACCTCCAAAGAGAAAATGCCGAGCTTTTTTGCAAGCAGGTCATTGAGACCGCCACGCACACAATCGAGATTGGTGTGAGCTGAAATGAGGGTTATGTCGTGTGCGGCAAGGAGCATCAATGTTTTTTGCATTGGGTCTGCACTTGTTAGGCGTTTGATTGGACGAAACATAAGAGGATGATGGGACAAAATAACATCTGCCGACGCTTTTATGGCTTCCTCAACAACCCATTCATCAACATCGAGAGTTATGAGGATTTTTTTTACCTCTTTGTCGGCTCTGCCAACCAAAAGACCAACGTTATCGCCATCAAAGCTGAGACGCTCGGGCCATATATGGTTAACATAATCTCTGATTTGTGAAGCAACAATCATTTTTTTAGCTCCTTTATATACTTCTCATAAACCTCAAGTTCGTGAGAATATTTTTGAATTGCAATTGTATCGGGGTTTTGTGACAGCTTGTGACCGCTAATTATATTTTTGCACACTCTGATTTTATAGTTCAAATAATCATAAGCTGTGTCAGGGCTATTGACGAGAAGATTTTTTCCAACATACATTAGCTCATCATCAAGAGTTTGACTCCCTTTTTGAACAGCAAAAATGTTATAAAACTTGTTCTCTTCTTTAACAACATACTCGTCCTTTATTGAAAGACCATAGCTACACACTGCCTCTCTCAGCTCTGCCGGTGCAATCATTGGCTGAAGAAGTAAAAGGGTATTGCCGCCAATTTTATCAATGCCGTCTTTTAAAATGTCGGCTATAAGCAAACCTCCCATTCCGGCAATAACAATAACATCTGCTTCGTTTTTGTTGAGTTTTTCAAGACCATTGGAAAGACGAAGCTCTGATGAGTCTATATAGCCATATTTGGTAAGATTCACCCTTGCACGGTCTAAGGGTTGAGAATTAACATCCATTGCTATTGCTTTTTTGATAATTCCTTTTTCAAAGCAATAAACCGGAATGTAACCATGGTCGGTGCCAACATCAGCAATGACAGTTCCTTGCGGGATGAGGGATGCTATTTTTTGAAGCCTTGGACTAAGCTGCATAACAACCTCCGAAAATTGAAAAATGATAACAACATTAAAATTGCCATAACTATTGTAGCATAAAATAATGATATAGTCAAAGATTTTAAAACTAAAAATGAAAAAAATTAATTTTGTCACTTTTGCATCACAAGCAGTATATAAATCACTGCTTTGGCATAAATGACAAATCGTCTCATATCTCATTCGATAAATTTATTGATTTTTTTTCGCAAATTCACTTGACAAAATTTAGTTTTTGATGTATTATATCTAAGTGCTCAAAGCACAGTGCCTTTTGGATTTATTGTTTTGCGCCTATAGCTCAGCAGGATAGAGCGAACGCCTCCTAAGCGTTAGGCCAGTGGTTCGAATCCACTTAGGCGCGTCATATACCGGGGTGTAGCGCAGCTGGTAGCGCACTAGACTGGGGGTCTAGGGGCCGCAGGTTCAAGTCCTGTCACTCCGATTTGAAACAAAAACCGCTTAATCACTGCAAACGCAGTGGTTAAGCGGTTTTTGTTATGCTTTTTTTATCATTTTGTGTTTACAATTGCGGCAGGTAATTTCAATCTTTCCCCTACCCTTTGGAACTCTCCAATAGGCTCCGCAATTTTTGCATCTGAAATATTTGTACGTTTTTCTCTCTTTCCACATCTTGCGACAAAGCAAAACTTTGGGAGCTATCCTTTCTCTTATCTTCATATATTTTTCAAGCTCTCTGCGGCGAGCGTAGATGTTGCGTGAAAAGCAACGGGCATATGCCAGAATGAGCAACGCAAGATAAATCGGATAAAGAATTTGCGGAAACACAAAAAGAGATACAACAAACACTATAAGCGACAAAACAACCATAGCCGCCGAAAGCTTATCGAAGCCGTAACGACCATACATAAATCGCTGAAGCTTAAACATTAAATTCCTAAAAAAATTGTTCACATATATCACCCTTTTATTAATTGCTGTGTGACGAAAAAGAAAGAATACGCCTGAAATGATAACCCGGATTTGACAGATAGTCTTTTAAAGACGAATGATATACCGATACAGCGTTTTTAAACACATTTATACCGCCGGTGCCAATTGACAAAACAATATTTTTATAGTTACATTTCATTTCAACTTTTGGCGGTTTTGTTGCCAGACGATAAATGCTTGAATAAAAAAGATATTCGTCAAAATCCGTAAAATCCAGTTCACAGATATCTCTTGCCCTAAGGAGAAGAAACAAGCTTGTTGACCAGAAAAATCTGCCTCCGCCGCTTGAGCATATTCTATTTGGAAGCCTATGCCACTCAAGATTGAATTTGTAATACATTTTGTCAGAATTTTTGGGTATTTCGGTTATCGCTCTTCTTTCAACAAGGTTATATGAGCTGACCTTTCCGTAATACAATATGCCTGAATTTTTGCCAAAAAAGTTCTTTGACTGATATATTGCAACATACTCCACCCTATCGGCGTCCATAGGCATTGACGATGCCGGAACGTGATAGAAGCCTTTATTAACACAAACGGAGAGCTGTTCGTGATTACGAAGAGACCCCACCAAAACATTTCTGGTGTTAAACAACGGAATATGCACATCAGACAAATCATCTACCATTGGAACGATTTGACTGAGTGCATTTTTGCATTCTTCATAAAGTGCAGTAATTTTTTTGAATTTTGCAATCGATTTTGTTTCAAGTTTTTTGGCAGCAAAATCTGTGACAAAAGGTGACAATTTAAGATATGAAGCATTAAGATTTATTTTAAGGCTTTTATAGACTTCAAACAAATCACGAACTGTATTGTTGGGCAAAGGTGTTGTTTTTAGTTTTAATAGCTGCTTTATTAATTGATTGTAATAGTGTTTTGCAAGTTTGACATCTGTTTCGGAATATACCTTGAAACCACCGACAAAATATGTTTTCACCATCGAATTAAATTGATCGGTCAAATGACGGAGATGTGATTTATCGTTGCCAATAGGTAGCGTATCCATCCTCTTCAAATCTCCTTAGCATATATATTATTTTTGCAGCAGTGCGTGGATATTTGCATCCTGATTTCATTGTTGCACTATACATTTTATAAGATGAATTGGGATACTCGTTTTCTTTTGATTCATGCTTTAGGCACTGCTGAAACAAATTTATAAGACAGTTTTTCACATTGGTGGTAACACCGCTTATTCGAACAAGAAGCTTTTGCATAAGAAGTGAATCTATCAGGGAATCATTGTTAAACACATCAAACCGACGGCTGTAGGCTGTGTAGAAAAGCAGTGCATCTCTTGAACGATAGCCAAGAGGCGACGGAAGGTGTTTTATTATTTTGTTGAATGCTTCAAAATCAAAGCTTATGTCACGCAAATAGTCGAAATCGGAGTCGCAATCGGCTGAGGTAAAATATTCGGGAACCAAAAAGCTGTTGTCAATCTCTTCAAGAGGAAGTGTTTCTATGTTTTTTTCGTCACGATTGAATTTAACGGTAATATCGGGATTTTCAATTTCAACAACAAAGCCATGGTCAAGAACACTCTCCGAGATTGGATATGCCACCTCGTCACAGCTTGTTGTTGCAATAATATAAACATTATCAGAAACCGACACATCACCATAAATCAGATTGGCGGCGTTATCCTTGCCGTAGTCGGAACGGTTGCACACAATTGAGGGAACAACCTCACCCAAAACCTTTTGACGTGCAGACAATGCCGACAAAAGCGGGCTCATATAGTGCTCGGGGCGGGAAATATTAAAATTGTCAAGACAAAGTATGTATGGAAGCTGAGGCTCTGAGGATGCAGCCTTTAAAAAATCGGTTATCTTGCCCGGAACATAGTTGCCATCGGGCGAAAGAAAACCAAGCAAAGGTTTGGGCGACGTCCAGTCGGAGGCAACAGACACCCGAAGAAACCGACCGTTGTTTGGATTTGCTCCGATTGATTCGGCAAACAAACGTGCAAGAGATGTTTTGCCAACTCCGGCATTACCGCTTAAAATAACAAATGACTGAGATTTCAGACCAAGAAACAGACTGTCTATGTAATACGGCTGAAAAACATAACCCTTGCTTTCTATGTATTCCTTAATATGAAGCAAAACACTGTTTGTTTTCATTTTGGACACCATCCTTTGTTTATAAAGTAAAATACAGAGGGATCTTACATTCCCCCTGTATTATAATTTTATGATTATTTATCTTTCAGATAATCATTGAGTTTTTCTACGAGCTCGTCTGCATCTACGCCGTGAACAGCACAAGCTTCCTCAATGGTCTCTCCGCTTGCCGAAGGGCAACCCAGGCAATGCATTCCTATTTCAAAAAAGAAAGGTGCTGTGCCTTCGTCAATCCTGAGAACATCAATGATAATTGTGTCCTTTGTTACTGAAGCCATATCAAAAATCTCCTTTCGGTTATTAACTGATTATATTATATACTTATGTTAAAGAAAAATCAATAAAAAGGTTGTATAATTTTAGTAGTATTCTTTGTGTATTTTTTTGCCTGATTCTTACAAATTGACTGCAAATTTTTGCCTGCAAAAAAGAGCTTGGTTTACATTTTATTTTGTTATAACAATTACCCAAAAATGTGGATAAAGTGGATAACTCGGTGTATAACTTGGTTTTTATGGGGTTTTAGTGTTTAAAACGATGTGAAATTATGTCGAATTTTTGGCAACAACCACTTTTGGTTTACATAACATCTGTAAATCTTCCGACAACGCAAATTTCATTTTCAGAATTTGCAAGATGAACATAATATCCATCAGACATTTTCTTCACACACACATCAAGTTCGTCGCCCAAAAATGCTGCTTTTTTATAAAATACTGTCATTGTTCCAAACTTATATTCAAAAGGCAAAGCATCCAAAAGCATTTCGGCACTTTTCTGATTATTGAGATGCATATTTGTGTCGATATCTTTGTTGGCAACCTTTATTTTGTATGAGCATTCAACACCATCAATAAGCTCAGGTTTTTCGTAAACAAAAAAATCGTCATCAAAATCATGCATTTGGTATGCAGAGCGGATTTCATCAGGTATTTTGCAAACCCTGCCCTTTTGAATGTTGAAAGTGAACCAATTGGCAACGCAACGCACAACAGATTTTCCGTCTTGAGAAATGGTTGTGCAACGCTCTGATGCGGCGGCACTCATATTTTTTACTGCAGTGAAAACCTGAAGAGGACAATTTGTTGACACTTCATCCAAAAACTGAATCTTTATGCCCTGCATTAGCCATGCAATACTAATGTCTTTGAGTTTCTTTACATCGTAGCCGCACATTGCAGAGTCACGAATGGCAACATCCTGAATAATATCCAGAACGGCTCCCCTTTTGAGAATGTCAAAATCTTTATAGTCTCCATATCTTGGATTACACACAACGTCTAACATATTATCACCACAATTCTATTTATTTATAAATTCTTCAAGTTTGTCCATAAGCTCAACGGCATCACTATATCCTTCATCATACATATGCTTTAACATATGGGGTTTTTTTTCGTTTCGTTTCCAGCCGTTGGTGTTTTTAGGCGAGAAAACAAAAGCCTTTCCTTCATCACGAAGTTTGTATATGTGATTGCGGCTTTCGTTATACACCTTACTGCGTTTTTCCAAAGCTTTTGAAAACTTGTCGTATTTTCGATACACAAAGGTCGACATCTTAACATCGCTCTCTGTTTCTTTCGTGTAGGTTTCTTCCCTGGTGAGAATAGCAATGAGCTTATCACAGCCCTTTGACAGTGCAAAATTGACAGGAAGAGGATCGGCACAACCGCCGTCAAGATATTTTTTGCCGTTAATCTCGATTGGCGGAAAAATAATCGGTAATGCACAGCTCGCCTGAATAACCGACCATTTTTTATCGTTTCCGTCAAGAAGCACATATTCCGGCTCGCCTGTTTCAATGTTGGTTATAACAGCATACGCCGTGCCTTCAAATTTATTGAAAGAGTCATAGTCAAAAGGCAACAATTTGTTGGGGATTTCGTCAAAGATAAAATCCCGGTTATAATAGCTTTGATTACCTTTTTTGAACATATATTTTGCACCCATATAGCGTTTGTCGGGAATATATTTCATTCCAATTTCGAGACTTCTGCCTTTTTGCCCCGACACATATGACGTTGCATTAGCAATGCCTGCCGAAACGCCCACCAGCACATCGGTTTTTATGTTGTTATCGATAAAAGCATCAAGAACTCCGATGGAATAATATGTACGATTTGCACCGCCTTCAACGATCAAACCAAGCATTAATTTATCACCTCTTGTCAATGTATGAGAGGTATTATATCACCTTTTTTTTGATTTGTCAAAAGTGAAATTTGCAAAAAACATTAAATAATCAGGAGCGTATCAGAACTTTGAAAATAATTGTTGACAAATCTATATTTTGTGGTATAATACTTTTTAGCACACTATGTGCTGATATCTTTTTGGGGGATTGGAAAGTGGAAAAAAAAGAAATTTCTACGCTGATTAATGACAAAACAAGCGACAGAATAATCGAAATTGCAACGAAGCTTGTTAAAAGCGAAGGAGCTCACAATGTTACCGTCAGAAAAGTGCTGAAAGAACTTGGTGCTACAAACCGTGTTTTTTATAATCGGTTCAGAAACATTGCAGAAGTTCTTGAAATAGTGTACAAAAATTCTGTTTACAGAATGCACAAAGCACTGAAAAAAGAATATGACGGCAAGCAAGACTTTTTTGATTATGTTACCCACATTGCCACCCTCGCCCTCACCAACACTTATGAGATAAACTTATATTTCAGCAGTTATATGTTTGAAAATTCAGACATCACAACTTTTAACTGTGATTGGTGGACCAAACACATTAAAGAGCTGATTGAGTTTGGTAAAGCAAACAATCTTATAAAAGACGAAGTTGATTCAGATAAGCTGAGCTACAGTGTGTGGTGCTTTTGCAGAGGATATAATGCCGATTCGGTAATCAGAGAGGTTTCGCTCAAAGAAGCAATAAAAAGCTTCAGGTATGGTTTTGGCATAATTCTTGACGGCATAAAAAAGCAGGCTGAGCCTGCACCCATGTCACGAGCCAAATATAGTTAGCATTTGTTCTCGCGAACTAAATTCAGCGTAAATTCCTATACAGTAAAAAAGTAGGCTGAGCCTACACCCATGTTACTAACTGAATACAGGATAAATTCTTATAACCTGTTAAAGAAAAAGCAGATATGACATCTGCTTTTCAAAAAACGAGCACACTGTGTGCTGAAAATTAATTTGTAAAGTCCCTCGCAAATCTACATTTAAGATTTGCTTAAATTAAAACGAGCACAGTGTGTGCTGAGAAAGGATAAGCTAATGAGCATTAAAGTATTGGGCACAGGAGCATATGTTCCCGAAAAAATTATCACAAACGATGATCTTCAAAAACTTGTTGACACATCTGATGAATGGATAAGACAACGTGTTGGAGTTGGTGAAAGAAGAGTTTCGGTTAATGAAACTGCAGCCGACTTTGCTGTTAAAGCAGCACAGCAGGCTCTTGAAGATGCAAATATGCTTGCAGAGGAGCTCGACCTTATTATCGCCGCAACCATCACATCAGAAACAGTATGCCCCACTGTGGCAGGTAGTGTACAAAAGGCTATCGGCGCAAGCTGCCCTGCATTTGATGTTAACTCTGCCTGCAGCGGATTTTTGTTTGCACTTGATACTGCTGTATCTTTTTTGGAGCGTGACGGTTACAAAAATATTCTCGTTATCGGTTCGGAAAGACTGAGCAAAATTGTGGACTGGAGCGACAGAAGCACCTGTGTTATTTTTGGCGATGGTGCCGGAGCCTTTGTTATAACCAAGGGCGAAGGCTATCTGGAGTCGAAGCTTTTTACAGCCGGCGGCGACGAGGTTATAAAAATCCCCGGTTTTGGCGGAAGCTCTCCTTTTTATACAAATGAGCCTATGCATCCATACATATTTATGGACGGTCAGGAAACATTTAAGTTTGCAGTTAACAAAATTGTGCACGACATAAAAGAGCTGGTTGAAAAAGCCGGACTCACACTTGAAGACATTGATCATGTGGTAACCCATCAGGCAAACATAAGAATTATTGAATTTGCATCTAAAAGACTCAAAATACCTATGGATAAATTCTTTGTTAACATAGAAAAATATGGCAACACATCTTCGGCAAGTGTGCCGATTGCAATGGCTGAGCTTGCAAGAAGCGGCAAGCTTAAACGCGGCGACATTGTTGTTATGTCGGCATTTGGCGGCGGACTTTCAAGCGCTGTGTGCATCTTAAAATGGTAACAAAATAATTGTTACAATTATTTTTATAATAAAAAATAAAAATGGAGGAATTTATTATGACACTGGAAAAAGTAAAAGAATTATTGGCAGACCACCTCGAAATGGATGTTGCAGAGATCACAGATGAAACAACATTTGAAGACCTTGGCGTTGATTCTCTCGACACTGTTGAAATTATGATGGAAATGGAAGATGAATTCGACATTGAAATCAAACCTGCAGAGGTTGGCAAATCTGTTAAAGAACTCGTTGCCTACATCGACGCAAGACTTTAATCTGAAAGGACGGAAAGCAAAATGATACAATCGTCAATCTGCGATATGCTTAAAATTAAATATCCTATTTTTCAAGGAGGCATGGCTCACATATCTGATGCCCGTCTGGCTGCCGCAGTTTCTGAGGCAGGCGGTCTGGGTATTATCACTGCGGCAAGTGGTGATGCTCAATATGTTGAGGAGCAGATTGACCTTGCTTTCTCTCTCACAAGCAAACCCTTTGGTGTTAATGTTATGCTGATGGGCGCAAATGTGGACGAAATAGCCGCTTTACTTGCCAGAAAAAAGGTGGCTGTGGTAACCACAGGAGCAGGAAATCCGGAAAAATATGTGCCAATGTGGAAAGAAGCGGGCATCAAGGTTATTCCCGTTGTGCCAAGCTGTGCTTTGGCAAAGCTCTGTGAGCGAAGCGGTGCCGATGCAGTTATTGCAGAGGGCGGAGAATCGGGCGGACACGTTGGCGACTTAACAACAATGGCACTTGTGCCTCAGGTTGCAGATGCAGTGAGCATTCCGGTTATTGCAGCCGGCGGCATTGCAGACGGCAGAGGTGTGGCGGCAAGCTTTATGCTTGGTGCTGTGGGCGTTCAGGTGGGCACAAGATTCCTCACCTGCCCCGAGTGCAGTATACACGAAAATTATAAAAAGAAAATTTTAAAAGCAAATGACACATCAACCATAGTTACGGGCAAAAGACTTGGTCACCCCGTAAGAAGCATAAAGTCACCTTTTTCGAGAGCTTATTCAAAAGCTGAATACACCTCAATCCCCGATGATGAGCTCGAAGCAATGGCTGTTGGTACGCTCAGAGCCGCAGTTAAAGATGGTGATGACAAGAAAGGCTGTTTCCTTGCCGGACAGATTGCCGGTATGGTAACAAAAGAACAAAGTGCAAAAGAAATTATTGAAGAAATGTTTAATGAAGCTGAAATAATATTGAACGGAGCAAAAAAATGGGTAAAATAGCATTTGTTTTTTCAGGACAGGGTGCTCAGTATCCTGGAATGGGAAAATCATTATATGAACTGGGTGGAAACGTAAAAAAATTATATGACGATGCCGAGGCAATCAGGCCCGGCACAATGATGCAATCCTTTGAAGGCACAGAAGAAGAGCTCAAAATAACAGCCAACACTCAGCCGTGCCTATATCTTGTTGACCTCGGTGCTGCAGTTGCACTTGAAGAAAACGGTATTCACGCCGACGGGGTTGCAGGTTTTTCTTTGGGAGAAATCGCCGCTCTTGCATATGCTCAAAGCTATACATATGCTGACGGCTTTAAAATAGTAACAAAGCGCGGACAGTTTATGAACAATGCCGCTCAAGGTGCCGACACTGCCATGGCGGCAGTGCTCAAGCTTTCTGCCGAGAAGGTGGAAGAGCTCACCGAAGAATTTGAAAATCTTTATGCTGTTAACTTCAACAGCCCCGGTCAGACAGTTGTGTCCGGATTAAAGAATGAAATGGCAGATTTTGAAGCAAAGGTTAAAGAAGCCGGAGGCAGAATTATTCCCCTTGCTGTTAGTGCGGCTTTTCACTCTCCATTTATGGATGAAGCATCAGAAAAATTTGCATTTGAGCTAACAAGCTACGAAATTACCACACCAAAAATTCCGGTGTATGCTAACCTTACAGCTCTCCCCTATGAGGGCGACGTGAAAGAGGGCTTAAAACTTCAGATGAAGAGTCCCGTCAGATGGCAGACAACAATTGAAAACATGATATCAGACGGTTTTACTGATTTTATAGAAGTTGGTGCAGGAAAAACTCTTTGCGGACTTATTAAGAAAATTTCAAAAGAAGTTAATGTGTATTCAGTTCAGGACGCAGAGACACTAAGTGCTGTAATTGAGGAGGTAAAGGCTAATGCTTAAAGAAAAAACTGCCATCATAACAGGTGCCGCAAGAGGAATTGGTGCAGCAATTGCAAAAAAGATGGCTCAAAATGGTGCAAACGTTGCAATTATTGACTATGGCAACGAAGAGCTGGGAAAGATTGTAGTGGCAGAAGTTATTGAAAAATATGGTATTAAGGCTGCGTTTTATAAATGCGACGTAACAGATTTTGAAAAATGCAAAGAGGTTGTATCGTTGGTTACCGACGAGATAGGCAAACCCGACATTCTCGTTAACAATGCAGGCATCACAAGAGACAATCTGATGCTCACTATGAGCGAAGAAGAATTTGATTCTGTTATAGGAACAAATCTTAAAGGCACCTACAATATGACAAAAGCGTGCTCAAGGGGATTTTTGAGACAGAAAAAAGGAAAAATTATCAATCTTTCATCAATTTCGGGCATGACAGGCTTGGCAGGTCAGACAAACTATTCAGCATCTAAAGCAGGCGTTATTGGTCTGACAAAAGCTGTTGCAAAAGAGTTTGGCGGCAAAAATATTTGCTGCAATGCAATTGCACCGGGGTTTATAACAACAGAAATGACAAAAGACCTCCCCGCCGAGGATTTTATTAACTCTATTCCGCTAAAACGTGCAGGCACTCCCGATGACGTGGCAAAGCTGGCATTGTTTTTGGCAAGTGAGTTATCTGACTATATAACAGGCGAAGTTATCCGTGTTGACGGCGGCCTTGCTATGTGATCCCCTTTTGAAAGGACGGTATATTATGAAAAGAGTAGTTATAACAGGACTTGGAGCAGTAACCCCCATCGGAAACGATGTTGAAAGCTACTGGAACGGTCTTAAAGAAGGAAAAAACGGAATTGACTTTATCACAAGCTTTGACACAACAGACCTGAGAGCAAAGCTTGCAGGTCAGGTTAAAGATTTTGATCCGACATTTTATATGGATAAGGGGGAAGTGAGAAGAAGCGACAGATTTGTTCAGTTTGCAATTGCAGCTGCAACTCAGGCAGTGACCGATTCAAACATTGAGAATAGCATTGCTCCCGAAAGATTTGGCGTGTATTTTGGCTCAGGTATTGGCGGATTTGACACATTTGTTGCAGAGCACAACGCTATGCTCAACCGTGGTGTTCAAAGAGTGTCACCTCACTTTATTGCCAAAATGATTCCTAACATGAGTGCAGGAAACATTGCCATCAAGACAGGTGCAAAAGGGCCATGCATCTCAATATCTACAGCTTGTGCAACAGGCACAAGTGCAATTGGCGAAGCATACCGTGCAATCAAAGGCGGATATGCCGATGCAATCATTGCAGGCGGTGTTGATGCTGCCATTTCTCCCCTTGCAATGGCAGGCTTTATTAACTGTATGGCTCTTACAGAGAGCACCGACAAAGATGCCGCATCAATTCCTTTCGATAAAAGAAGAAGCGGTTTTGTTATGGGCGAAGGCGCAGGTGCTGTTATTGTTGAAGAATATGAGCACGCAGTTGCCAGAGGTGCAAAAATCTATGCAGAGGTTTGCGGTTATGGCAGCACATGCGATGCATTCCACGTTACTGCACCCGATGCTGAAGCAGAAGCTTCGGGCAGAGCAATTAAAGACTGCCTTTCAGAGGCCGGCGAAAGCTTTGATCCAAGCAAAATCTACATCAACGCTCACGGCACAAGCACTCCTCTTAATGATAAAACAGAAACAAAAGCAATCAAAAATGCCTTTGGCGATGATGCATACAAGGTGCACATCAGCTCTACCAAATCGATGACAGGTCACCTCCTCGGTGCTGCCGGTGCAATTGAAGCCATAGCCGCAATTAAAGCACTTGGTGAAAACCTCATTCCTCCTACAATAGGTTACCGCGAAAGCGACGAGGAGTGTGACTTGGATTGTACACCAAACAAGGCTGTTGAAACAGAGCTTGAATTTGCAATGTCAACATCCCTTGGATTTGGCGGTCACAATGCCTGCATAGGCTTTAAGCGAATCAAATAATCTTTGTTGGAGGACCAAAATGAATATTGAAGAAATCAAAGCCATACTACCCCATCGCGACAATATGCTTCTTTTAGACAGTGCAGAAATTGTTGACGGCTTTGCTTGCGGAAAAAAAGAGATAAAAGGTGATGAATGGTTCCTGAAAGGTCATTTTCCGGACAATCCGGTTGTGCCGGGAGTTATTCTTTGTGAAATTCTGGCTCAATCGGTGTGCGTTTTGATGAACGGAAAACTTGGCGAAAATCAGCTTCCGTTTTTTACAGGACTTGACAAAGTAAAATTTAAGAGACCTGTAAAACCGGGCGACGTGTTTGAAACAAAATGCGAAATAACCAAAGAAAGAGAACCCTTTTATTTTGCAAAGGGAACGGGAAGCGTTAACGGCAAGGTTTGCGTGAGTGCCGAATTTTCGTTTGCAGTGACTGAAAAATAATCGGAGGTAATCGGGAAATATGTTCAAAAAACTTTTTGGATTTTTAAAAAAGGACGAAGCAAATGACGAAGTGAGAGTATGCAAAAAATGTAATGAAGAAACAAAATACTCCGAACTCTTTAATAACTATATGATTTGCCCAAAATGCGGTACGTATGCCAGAATGTCTGCAAAAGAAAGACTCACAGTCATTTGTGATGATAATAGTTTTAATGAGCTTTATTCGGAGCTTAAAAGCACAAACCATCTCGGATTCCCTGAATATGACGAAAAGCTTGAAAAAGCAAGAAAAGCAACCGGTTTGGAAGAGGCTGTTGTAACAGGCACATGCACAATCGGAGGTGTTAAAACAGCTCTTTTTGTGATGGATTCAGCATTTATGATGGCAAGTATGGGAACAATTGTGGGCGAGAAAATTACCAGACTATTTGAAAAAGCAACTCAAGAGAAGCTTCCTGTTGTTGGCTTTGTAACCTCAGGTGGTGCAAGAATGCAGGAGGGAATGCTATCTCTTATGCAAATGGCAAAGGTAAGCGGTGCAGTAAAACGACACTCCGATGCAGGCGAACTTTATATCCCCGTGCTCACCGACCCCACAACCGGCGGCATTACCGCAAGTTTTGGTATGCTTGGCGACATCATTATTGCAGAGCCAAAAGCACTGATTGGGTTTGCCGGAGCAAGAGTTATTGAACAAACAACAGGGCAAAAGCTTCCTGCCGGATTCCAAAGAGCGGAGTTCCTATTGGAACACGGGTTTGTTGATGCTATTGTAGAAAGAAAAAATCTCAAAGCAACTATAACCAACTTGCTTGAGATACACAAATAATCATAATTTATCTTAGAAATTGGGTGACTTTATGAAAAAAATGACTGCATATGAAAAAGTAGCCGCAGCAAGAGGCAATAAAAGGCCAATGGGCGGATACTTTATAGAAAATATGATTGACAATTTTGTGGAGCTTCACGGCGACAGACGTTTTGGTGACGACAATGCCATTATTGGTGGTGTGGGTTATTTAGGCGGTGAGCCGGTAACCGTTATTGGTATGGAGAGAGGCGACACAATTGAAGAAAGAATAAAAAGACACTTTGGCTGCCCCACTCCTGAGGGCTACCGAAAAGCTCTCAGACTTATGAAAAATGCCGAAAAATTCAACCGTCCCATAATCTGCTTTATCGGCAGCTCCGGTGCATATTGCGGCATTGATGCCGAAGAAAGAGGTCAGGGAGAGGCAATTGCTGAGAATCTTTATGAAATGATGGGTGTAAAAGCTCCGATCATCTCAGTTATTGTTGGCGAAGGCGGTAGCGGCGGTGCATTGGCACTTGGTGTGGCGAACAGGGTTGCAATGCTTGAAAACTCTGTATATTCTGTAATTTCGCCTGAAGGGTGCGCAACAATTCTTTGGAAGGATTCAACCAAAGCCGGAGAAGCTGCTGAAATATTAAAGCTTACAGCAGGAGACCTCTTTGGTTTTGGAATTGTTGAAAAAATTATAGAAGAAGAAAACAAAACAAGCGAAGAAATTTGCAATGATTTGAAAAAATATATTTCTGAAGAACTCAAAACGCTCAAAGCCATGAGCGAAAAAGAACTTCTCAACCAGAGGTATGAAAAGTTCAGAAAAATAGGGAGATAAATAATACCTTTAAAATGAACCGACCACACAAAATTAACATTTGGGGGTCGGTTTTTATTCATCAATCATCTATGCCGTTTGTTGAATATATTATTGACTTATCGGGACCAATTTTGTATTCATATTTTTGCTTATTATAATAAAACTCAACATCATAAACCACTCCTCTGATGCTTGTGTCGTAGTCTATTTCGACATCATGAACATCTGATACTTTTGCACCACAAGCGGCAATTGCAATATTTAAGGCCTCCACCTTGCCCTTATATACCCTGAAGCAAAAATACGTTAGAACAACCAACGTTATGACAAGCACAATTGCAAAAGCCGTTATTACAATTCTTAAATTTTTATTTATTTTTCCAAATTCATACATAATTTATCACCTTATATTTAATATGCCCATTGATACGATCAAATAACAAAAAAGCAGGCTGAGCCTGCACCCATGTCACGAGCCAAATATAGTTAGCATTTGTTCTCGCGAACTAAATTCAGCGCAAATTCCTATACAGCAAAAAATTGCCGAAATCGCTAAAGCAATTCCGACAATTGAAGAATTAATTTTTGTTGAATCAAACAAGGGGTTCAACTCTTGAAATAAAGTGAAGGATGTTTCCTTCAGGATCTCTGAAAAACATTGTTCCAATGCCTTTATCGGTAACTGTTGCATCCTTGAGAATTTCAACATTTGCTCCCTTAACCTTTGCAACAGCCGCATCAAAATCGTCTACCGAAAGAGCAATGTGGCGGATGCCTGGAACTTCAAGTCCCGTTAAAACATTGTCTTCCTGAGTGTTGGCACAAAACTCAATCATACTTTTGTCGGAAAAAGCAACAAAGTATGTTCCTTTACCGTTGTCATACACGATTTTGCCGTCAAACATATTAACATACCAGTCGGAAAGCTTTTTCGTGTCTTTTGCATAGATTGCAATGTGTTCAATTCCTGTAATCATTTTTATCTCTCCTAATTTAAATTATATTCAGCCGCAATCTGATCCATTTCCGAATCATTTGCAGGCGTAGAAACGTTTTTGAAAAATTGCCATGTTTCAAGATGAGTGTTGCACTCGCCCGGCTCAACCATTTTTAGTTCGCTCAGGGTTTCCATCTCGAGAATTTTTGAGTTGGTGTATGTTTCGTAAGTGCAACCAAAGTCGGGATATTCTCCATTTTTGTTTGAAGTATATTTTTTAACAAACATATCACCGTGATGAAAATATGCCGCCCATGAATGCTCCTGAGAAAATCCGAGCTTCAGCTGACACGAGGCGTTAGTATCTTGTCTGAGGACTATATATTTATTCCCCACAGTTAATCTTTCATCGTCATAGTTGGTGTAGGACCACATAACAAGATTACGGTTTGGAAGTAAGCCTGTGTTTGTGGTGTTTTGAGGTATATATTCAACTCCGTTTTGAGCAACAACGGTAATCGGCCACACTGCAAACTTTTTGCCCCAATATCCGGTGTTGGTTACAACGTGATTGATTGAGATTTCGTCTTTATCTTCACTCATTGTTATCTCAAACGATATTATAACATCGTTGCCTTCCTGCTCACACTGATTAAAAATGAGTGTGTTTCCTTTTTGTGTGTAAGAAACAGGCTTATTGTCGGGGTATGCTACTCTTGGCACAGCTTCAGGACTAAGCCAGCAACGGTGACCACCTTTATTATAAAAAAACCTTTCGCTATAGCGTGTTGCATCTCCAAGATCTGCTTTCATCAAAAGTTCTGTATCGGCCATCATAAAATTGTCGCCGCCAACAAATCCGGCGCGTATTATGCGCGGACCAACATCTACGGTAACATAAATTTCGATACTTCCGTTAGATATACAAACGCATTTTCCAAATGGTAAAAACTGAGTTTCTGATACGTTTAACATGATTAGCTCCTTATTTTAAGTATTTATAATATGTTTTGTACAGACTGTTAATACATATACCAAACACCAGATCATATGCCAAAAGCATGATAATTCCGGCAAAATATGCCCAGAAAGTTCCAAGGTCCATCAAACTGTTCTGACCAAAGGCACTGAGAACAACATACAAAGCAACAAGGTGCAAATTCCATACTATGAATTTGGCTATATATTCTGCAACAATGCTTCTCATTTTTTCAATGTAGAGTTTTATTAGAGGATATATGCCAAAAAGAGCGGCATATGACCACGCCATCAATTTGTTGGGTAATATGAAAACGGACAGAACAGACACCGCAAAATATGCAGCAAACGCCGCAGAGCCTCTGTAGCGTAGAATACACACACCCATAATAATTGACGTTATAAACAAAATGGCAAGCTTTGCAGGAATAAATGAACCGCCAAACAAAAAAGCCAAACACAATGCTGCACAAATGCCGCCACCTGCTATTTTGTTAGTTTTAATTTTGAACACAACCTTTCTTACCTGCAACCAATGCACGGAATCAGATTGCCACCGCACATTTCACAGCAACAATCGGCACAAATCAATGCCTGACAGCCATCACAGCAATTGTCCTGATATCCACCCTGATTGCCAAAGCTTCTGTATGTTGTGCCGCCAAAATCCATAGAATCGCGAGCCTGACGATATTCGGCATTTGCAGGGTCTAATGATGCGGCACGGTTAAGATGCTGATACGCCATATCGTACCAGCCTTTTTTCTTAAAAACCATTCCGGTTAAAAAATGCCACTCAGCATTGCGGACACTAACCTTTGAAAGCATTTGCTCAGCCTCTGCAAGACGACCTGAATTAATTAATGAACGAATATAATTTGCATCAAATGAAGCATTGGCAGAACCGTGGCTTCCTGAATATGACGACTGCGATGTAGAACTTGATTTGTTTTTTCTTTCGTTCATTATGGTGTCGTATGCAGCGTTAATTTCTTTGATTTTTTCGGCTGCAAGCTCCGAAAGCGGATTACCGACATAGCGGTCGGGATGATACTGTTTAACAAGCTTTCTGTATGCAGCATTAATCTGATCGTCGCTGCTTTCAGGACTCACGCCCAGTGTTTTGTATGGATCTGTCATTTATTTCCTCCAATATTATTGAAAAGATTATCATATGCAAACCTTAGTCCCATATATATAATATTATCAAGTATTTCTTTGTTTTTATTAATGCTAAGCTTTGAATATGCCTCCGAAAGAGCGTTGAGAGTCATATTGAGAGAGCCTTTTACCTGATTTACAAAATCATCTGTTTTCAGGAATTTTTCGTCATATGCACAAACATATGGATTATATGACCCATGCTTTATGTCGTCACATATGTCTTTGAATGCATCTGCAATATAGATAAACCTGCCAAGGTTATAGCCCACAGATGCAAGGGATGAATCGTATGATTTGAAAATTTCTGATGTTAGTGTTGCAAATGTATCGGCAACCATATCAATATGGCAGCATTTTTCTTCTTCGAGTCTGTTTAATTTTAAAATTGACTCATCGGCACTTTTTGCAATTTCGGGATGCCTTTTTGATGCACTGCGATAGGCTCTCACATAAGGAATTCTGGCAAAAAAGGCTTTTATGCTTTTCTCGTCGGATATATCGTCACAAAGCTTATGATATGCCATAATGATGCTTATATCGGCACTATAGGATATGGCATCATTGTCCACGCATACAGGTCTTTTGCCGGTGTGTTTGATGCAACCCTGATTTTGAATCACGGGCAACGTATCGCTTAATGAATCGGCAATAATTGCAAGAAAAGTCATATCGTAGCTTAGCCCCAAGCGGACAAGCTGATTATATTTTTTGCCGAGAGTTTTGCATAGGCCGCAATAATAGGCTTTAAAAATATTATAGTCTTTAATTTTCAATTCATTTTTAAACACATTAACAAAACCAAACACAAAACTACCCTCAAAAAAATAATATAAGTTTATTTTAATATATTTCCAACATAAATGCAAGACAATTTTTGTAAAATATCTGTTAATTGGCTTGTATTTTTACAGAAATCTGATATAATTATATTATTAGTGTCAAAACAGGAGAACAAAATGAAAAAAAACAGACTGATTAACTATAAAGAAATAGACTACATACTCGTTGTCATCACAACAATTTGCGTTGTTTTCGGATTGTTTGCAATTCACAGCGCAGTCAAAGCGATGGACAACGGTTCAACCTATGTTATCATTCAGCTTTGTGCCGCAGCTATCGGTGCTGTTGGTGCACTTATTATAACTGCAATAAACTACGAATACTTTAAAAACCTCACAAAACCAATATATATACTGTGCGTGATAATGCTTCTTGCTGTTCTCGTTATCGGAACAGGACGTGAAGACACAGGAAGCCGAAGCTGGATACGCTTTGGTCCCATTGGCATACAGCCATCAGAATTTGTTAAAATTGGTTTTATTATAACGTTTTCAAAAACTGTTGCTGAGCTTGGTGACAAGCTGAACAAGCCAAAAAACATTTTAAAGTTGCTTATTCACGCCGGAGTGTTTATGTTTTTGATAATGCTGCAGCCCGATTTTGGCACAACAATGGTGTTTATAATGATTTTTGCCGGAATTTTGTTTGCTGCAAAAATTTCGTGGAAATATATTCTTGGAACAGGTGTTCTTGTTGCAGGTGCAATTCCGCTTATATGGAATTTCTTTTTGGCAGATTATCAGAAAAACCGAATCAGGGTGCTATTTGATCCCGAATCCGACCCCCTTGGTGCAGGTTATCACGTTATGCAATCAAAAACTGCAATCGGTTCCGGAGGCATTATTGGTGCAGGAATTGGCAAGGGAACCCAAACCCAGTTTGGATATCTGCCTGCAAAACACACCGACTTTATATATTCCGTTATTGGCGAAGAGCTTGGATTTATTGGATGCATAGTTGTGGCTGTGCTGCTGTTTGCATTGGTGCTAAGGTGTTTGTATATTGCCAAAAATGCAAAATCCAACTTTGGATCATATATATGCGTGGGTGTGGCTTGTATGTTTTTGGCTCACACCTTTGAAAACATCGGAATGTGCGTAGGTCTTATGCCCGTAACAGGAATCCCCCTCCCCTTTTTCAGCTATGGTGGTTCATCAATTCTCACCAATATGATGGCTATAGGATTGATGCTAAGCGTGAGAACGAGACAAAAAGAAATACGATTTGAAATATAAACCAAAAATACTGACTTCCAAAATGGAGTCAGTATTTTTGGTTTATTGAACAATTATTTCAAACACAAATTCTGTTTCGTCATTTTTAATCGGATTGTAATCCACAAGATATGCACACAAATCCTCGCGGTCGCCGTGAGCACGATAGACTTCGGAGGTGTATGATGCTTTGTAGCGATTGGCATCAAACACAACCTTTGCCGTGCCAAAATCTACACAACCGTCATATATCATCGGTTTTGTCCAGCTTACCATGCGTTCAACAACAGATTCTGTTTTGTCACAGCGTTCAAAAACATCCTTCAAAACCACTCTGTCGTCCGTAATTTCAAAGCTTCGGTCTGCTTTTTTTATGCATCCCTTTTCATATGCGCCCGTAATGCTGAGGGCAAAAAAATCATCTCCCCAGTTCACATCCGAAGCAGCATATTCGGCACCAAAGCACTGATATGCACCATTGATGATTGGCACACTGTGACCACGTGAGCTATTGTTGAGCATAGTGTAGCGATAGCGGTTATCGAAGGTCTTTTTTTCATATGCGGCACTGCCGAAGTCCGCCAGAGGAATGTGACCGTTTTGCGTCACTATCATAAAGCTTCCTATGTCGTTGTGATTGTGCATTTCGTTGTTGTGTCCGCCTTTGGCGGCAAAACTGAAATTTTTGCCTTTTTTTATGTACCACTGAGCCTCGGGGAAATATGCCGTGCCTGTTTTCGGAGTATCGGCTTTATAGGAAGTGTCGAACCACAAAAATTCTTTCACGGCAAACACATTGCCGTTCATATTTGCAAGCGACAAATCGGGACATTCAAATTCATCACCATATAAGCTTTTGAGAAAGCTCATTACACCGGGGCAAAAGGTGAGCTCTGCCTTACTGTCTGAAAATGATGCCGTCTTATTCATACTCATACGCACCCTTTGAGGGTACATGGCAATCTTTTTGATAATATCTCGTTTAAAATAGTTGGTTTTACCGCCTGTGTGATGAAGAATTGCCCTTGCAAAAAGAAGAAAATAGCCAAGACCATAGTTCCAGTAGCTATACCCCTCCCGGCAGCATCCGTCACTGCCGAAGCCGGCAATGAAGCTCTCCATTGAAGAATAAAGCTGCGGCAAAATTTCATCAATTTCATTTTGTGTGCCGAAGCGAAGAAGCGCTATGCCCACTCCTCCTCCACACACTGCTGCCCAATTGTTAATTTCCCTTTTCCAATGGAATTCATATTTTTTCATTGCGTCAATGATTCGTCGACGAATTTCATATTCCATTCGCTCTATGACATAAGAGGGAAGCGTACCTGCAAGAATAATTGCGATGTCGGCAAAAAGTCTGGCAGTTTCGGCTGCAAAGAGATCAACCGTCCGTATGATATCGGCAACCGACGGTGATTTGTGGCTGAGATGATTGTGAGCAGGCAAGCACCAGCTGTATTCATCGGATATGATGAATATGAGATCAATCAGAGGCTTGAGATATTTGACGTCATCTGTGAGCCAATAGGCAATTGACACGTATGAACAGTCGTTGCGCCGTTCAAAATACGGTCTTTCAAAAATGGTTCTGTTGCCTGTTTCTTCAAACAGCATATAGTCACTCATTCTGAGGCACATATACTGCTTGCCAAGTGCGGCATCCGCCTTGGCAATAATGTCATCTATAAAAGGTTTTGCAAGCTTTGAAGAGAGAAGTTCTTCACGTTTTTTATGTGTGTCTATGCCAAAATATGTATTCATATGCTGTTGTCCTTTCCGTCACCAGATAAAGAATTGATTGCCTCTTAGCTTCAGCATCGCTTCCACGTAGAAGAAATCGCCGTAAATTATGGGCATTTCTGCCTTAGAACGGTCAACATCCTCACGCGGACAGCGCTCGGTGCCTAATCCGACAAGATAATCCGTATTTTCATCATAGTTGGCGCATTTTTCGTCTATCGCTCTCAGCATACTGATTGCCGCAGATTCATACATTTCGGCCTCAGGAACCGATACGTGCTTTGCAAGCTCCAAAAGTGCACACGCAGTGCAGGCACTTGCAGTGCTGTCGTAAGCAAAATATTCTTTGGGTGCTCTGAAATCGGCAGGCGGAAGCCAATCGGTTTTTGCAGTGTTGGCAATAAAATAGTTGGATGTTTTTATGCAGGCATCAAGGTATTTTTTCTCTCTGGTGTGAACATAGGAAATAAGGCTTCCGTATATTGCCCATGCAAGACCTCTCGACCAACAGGAATCAGCACTGTAACCCTGACCGGGGAGAGCTTCTTTGAAGGCGCCGTTATTGCCATCGTGCACAACCTGATGATACACACTGCCATCGGGGCGTATGTGCTGTTCGAGCACCATATCCATATGTTTTTGTGCCGCAATGGAAAAAGCACTGTTGCCCGTTTCGCGTGATGCCCAATACAAAAGCGCAAGATTCATCACGGTGTCGATGATAGTTACGTTGGCACAATCTATGCCGGGCCATGTGCCCTCATTCCACGCACGGATAAAATTGCCGCACGGATTAAACCTTGAAGAGAGCGACGCCGCGGCAAGCAAAGCTGCACTTCGGGCAGTGCGTTCACCCGTGAGGCGGCTGCGTGCGGCCTCGGTGAGATGCCAGATAAAGCCGACATCGTGGTCAAGATGGTCAAATTCTTCAAATATTCTGCTGAGCATTTTGCAAGACTCTTCAGCCGTCAATCGATAGGCTTCGTTTTTTGTTTCGGCATACATAAGCCACATCATTCCGCCCCAGAAGCCGTTTGTCCACCACCAATGCATATCGTCATTACGATTATTGTGAACCCCGTTTTCATCAACTGTGTAGGGAAGCTTAAAACGGCTGCGCACTGCAACCTTACAAAGCTTTGAGTCTGTTTTACTCCAAGTGGATTCTATCCACTCTGAATTGCCCGTTATTATGTGTGTCATAATAAGAAAATCCTCCTGAATTTACTGTCTGACGACACTCAGCCAAATCAAATTAATCTTTAATAAGCACTACAACCTCTGCTTCGTTGTTTGTCATATAGGCAAACACCTTGGATGCATTTGAGCCATAGTAGCTTGCAGCTTTTATGTCATCACTTGCAGCTGCCTGAATAAATCCTGATTTGCGATCATAAAGATAAATGTTCTGACCTTCCGATTTGTACAGCTTCACATTAACAAGGTTACTTCCGGCATTAACAACAAGGCGGTCTATCATCTGATTGCTGAAATAGTCATACACATTGTATTTCACATCTTCTATTACACCATACAGATTTTCTTCGTCTGTATAGTCACTGAGCCCCTGTACAGACGCCAGCTTTCGTACATTGGCAATCTCCGATTTGGAATTGGAAGCAAGCTGAACAAGGTCGCCCTTGCGAAGCTTTTTGACTTCTGTGTACACAAGAGAGTCGGCGGTGACTTCATATGTTTCTTTGGTTTGACCGTTGAGAAGTTCTACAGTGCAGATTTCTTCACCGTCGTCTGAAAGCCTGGCTCCGATTTTGCCTATAATACAGATTGGATCATCCATAGAGATTGTTGGCGGCAGATCTGAATTCATATCGGCTTTCACAACGATGATGTCGGCAGGCTCAGCATTGGCATCATCTGAGCCATATGTGTTTTCATATATGCCCTTTACGCCATACACTTTCACATTTGCCTCGTCGGTTATCTGCACTCTCACGCCATAGTCATCTTCATTGTTTACAACATTTGGCACGCATACAACCTGAGTGCCCTCATCTTTGACAAAGCCTCTTGCAGCTCTCATACCGCCAAACGAGAAAATTTCGGCATTAAATTCATAAGAGCTGAAGTTGGCAGGCACACTGTATACATTAAGAGCATTGATTTCGCCGTTTTTGTCGAGAGTGAAGCCTGCAATCTTACCGTCAAGTGCATTTATGTCGAGATCGCTGCAGCTCACCTTTTCGCCCCTTGCATCAACGGGATTCTCTTTATATTTCAAGGATGAAGCAAGGGTATATACCTCCGGTTCATTGTTTTGCAAATAATACGAAACTGTTTCGTCGCCGTTTTTGATTTTAACATTTCTTTGAGGTTCTGTGCCTGTGACGATTTTGATTTTTACTTCGGAATCCAATGACCCCGAGCGAATTGCATCAACAATATAGCAATAGGTGAATTTGTCGGGCGATGCACCATGAGTGCCTATGCAATATCCGAAAGCGTCTATAACAAACCTGCCTTCCATACCCAGATACGGCGTTAAGAGAGCTCTGCCTGTGCTATCCTTCCCTATCTCATAGGTTTCGGAGCCTACCGTGATTGATGAATCGGTCATTTCGGTAATACTGCCCGTAACCGATTGTGAGCTGACAATAATTTTTATGCGTGAGTCGTCTGCGTTGCCGACAATCGATACTGCATCGCCGCTCTGTATTGATTGAAATTCAAGTGCATTGCCGTCTTTGTCTTCTATAACATATGCCTTATTTTCGTCATCAAAATCTAAAGCGATGCCGTTTTTGCCATGGTAGGTGGCGTCATTATCAAAATAGATTCCGTTTGCTTCGGTGTTGACCGAGCTTACAACAAAGCTTTCGGCTACGGTTACCATAACAACGTCAATATCCTTACCGGCGTTGTTGTCAATTAACGTATAGTCACCAATTTCTACAGAAAAATTATCGGGCAGTTCGGTACGGTCACCGTTTAACACGAAAATTGCATCATCTGCAAGCTGATAAAATTTTTCCTTGTCGGCTTGTGTATAATTTATTTTATTATTTTCGATAAAAGTATCTTTTGAATCGAGCTTATATAGCTTGTTTACGCCGGGTTGCGCAACAACTTGTGTTGCTGTGTCGGTTTTGGCGTCATCGCTATAATACACATCAACATATTGACCAACCAGACCGTCGCAGTTGATGTTGGTTTTAAAGGTACGCCCGTCAACCTTAATTATATTTTTTTCACGTTCCGACGAATATGAAAGACTGAGGTTTTGCGTTTCGGTGAGAATGCCGCTGAAGACCAAAGTATCTTTCATTTCAGAAAGCTTTTCAAACAGTGTGAGGCTTGAAAGCTCATATCTGTTGCTACCATACACAGGCTCTAACGGTTTTGTGCCCAGAGCATTGTTTGCCAGCATTGCAACCTCTGCTCTTGTTAGCGGCTTATCGGTATATTCTACTCCCTGAGTAAGACCGGAGGTGTTAGCAGCTGCCATATAGCTTTGAGGATAGTCAAAGCTTGTCATTGCATAGTTGCGTCCGACAACACACACGAGTATTTTTGCAGCCTCCTCATAGCTTACATAGTCTTCAGGTGCAAAAACACCCTCTCCCCTGCCATTTATGAGGCCCATATCCGTTGCCAGCGCCACATATCCGCTTGCCCAATGTTCAATTGGAACATCATCAAATTCGGTGTCGGCAGGATTGCACGAAAATATGCCAAGCAGCCTGAGTGCAACGGCAGTAAATTCAGAGCGTGTGATATTGTCATCACCTCTGAAATCGCCATCCGACACATTGCCCATTACACCTATTCCGCAAACTCTTGCAATGGCATCTTCATAGTTAGCTGATGCCATTTGGGTGAAAGAAGCAAGCAGGCAAAAGCAAAGAATAAGGCATATCGTTTTTTTCATAATTTAACCACCTTTCTACACACACGTATTCATAAAGTTTGAGGCAAATTTCCAAGGCTTTGCGTTGTGCAAAATTGTCTCTTCAAGCTCCTCGATGCAGTCTGACTCACCGCGGCAATAGCTTTTGATTTTTTCGGATGCATATTGCAGACGCAGGTCTATTCCGCCAAAACGCATAGCATACATTTCGAAGCCAAAGGGTTTGTAGTGTTTGTGCCAGTTTGCGCAAAAGAGCTTATAAAATTCTTTGTACATGTCTTGCAATGCGGGAATTGTGTTGTTAGCAAGATGTGACATATACAGCTTGTTGTCCGCCTTGTATTCTTTTTGAAGATTAAGAAGCATATCTGCTTTAAGCTTTGTTATTTCAAACAATAACGAGTAATATGTGTAATATTCGTGAGAACTGTATTTTTGGATTGTGTTTAAAGCATTTTCGTATACCGTAACAGCTTTTTCAAAGTCTACTCCGTTTCCCAAAAGATTTATGAGAGGGTCACAGTAGAACATACCCCTGCCCACGCTGTCAGCACCGGGGCATCCAATATGAAAGGTAGACACTGCATCGATAAAGGTGCGGTCGGCACCTATGATGTGCTCTGCAGCCGCATAAATGTCATCGTGAGTACAGCCCTTACCCTTATAGCAAAATTCCGAGAAAACTGCAAGACCGTCAAAAGCCTTGAAATAGTCGGTCTCGCAACCGCCGTTTGACCACATTGTGGCAATCACAGTGCTTATTCCGTGGTCAATTGAAGCTTTAAGTGCCGGATCCATGGTTTTGAGAGTGTATTCAAAATTTGGTGCGAAGCCGTCCCATGTCCACACTCCGCCGGCAAAAGACGCAGTGTTTGGAAAGCGCTTGAACTGAACAAGCTTTTTGTCATAATATTCATAAAAGTCATGATAATAGTCCCAAAAAACCATTTCAACATTTTTCGGGGCACTTTCGATGGCATAATCGGGAATCACGGCATCGGTTTCGTAGTAGTCATCGGGGTTTTCGGGTGCAAAATACATATCACCCCAAATCATAGGCTCATAGCCGTATTTTTGGGTAATGCTGAGCACTCTTGCAAGATGTCGGTTAAAAATGTCGAGAGGTTTTTGAATACCGTGGATTTTAAGGTGCTTTCCAAGTCCGAGCCCTATTGCTTCGTCCATTCCCAGATGAATGCGATTGGAACGAAAGCACGAACGCACGGCTTTGATTTCGGCTTCAATAAAGTGATAGGTCTTTTCTTCATCGGGCAAAAGCACTGACGAATTTTCTGCAAAAGCTGATGCTTCGCCCCACTTGATGTAGTTGGCAAGATGGCCGAGAGTCTGGATGCACGGAATAATCTCCACGCCCATATCAAATGCGTAATCATCTATGCTTTTTAGCTCCTCACAGGTGTATCTGCCTCTGAGATAGCCAAACATGGGATAGCCGTCTATCTCATACACATCTTCGGTGTAGAGCATAAGCATATTGAGTCCGAGAGCTGCCACGCGGTCGATATAGTCTTTAACCGCTTCAGCCTTCATAACACCGCCTCTCGACATATCTATCATAGGTCCGCAGGTATCGAATACCGGTTTTTCACATATTTCGAATGCCGTTTCGCACGCTTTGAGCTTCATTGACAAAAGAAACATCGCTCTCATTTTTTGCACCTTGGTGGTGTAGCCTATGACGGCGGCTTTGCCGTCATAGGTCACATATACTCCATCATAGGTTTTTTCTGTGATGTCGCAGTTTATATCAAAATTTGTAATCTTCGCTATTTTCGCTTTCATTGTTATCTCCTAAGCAGCCGGATGTATTTTTTACTGTACAGGAATTTCTCCTGTTTCAAGAGGTACAATTGAGTTCATATTATCAAATATAAACACTTTTTGTTCTGCACCAACGGGAACACTGTCGAGAGTTACCGATGCAGTGTAGGCTTTGTGAGAATATTGGTTGAGATTCATATCAACCGTCTTTACGGCTGTAAGCTGTTTTATACCGCCTACAGTTTCATAGATGGCATAGACGAGTGTGCCGCCTTTTGCCTCACCATCTGCATTGGTTGCAATCACGGGAACGGTCACAGAGTTTGTGCCATTGGTAACAGTGCCGCCGTTGGAGTAGCTTTCTGTGCCTTTCATAATTGACGGATAGGTTGTTTCGTCAATCTTGTAGGCTCTGTAGCTGTAGAAATTGAAATCGCCTTTGGTATTCAGGTCAAAAGCAATTCTTGCACCTGTTGTGGCGGCGGAGTTGTCGAGCGTGATATTGGAATCGATTAATTCATCATTCATATAAAAATCAACCTTGCCTGCATCATAGTCAGAAACAAGCGTCATCTTAACAAGCCCTGTAAACTTTCGTGAACCGTATATTATTGCAGCAGCGTTGTCACCATTCATGCTGAATGTAACTCGTCCTGTTTTGGTATATCTGTTTTGTCCGAGCAAATCAATATTCATTTTACCGTAAAATTTAGCATCCTTTTTATCGAAGTCAAAAATTAACTCATAAGCTACTTTGCCGGAATTATGCTTCCAAACACCCACATCAGGAGAAAGCACTGCATAAGGCCCTCCATCACTTGAATTTCCATATTGGTTGTCAGTAACCTTAAAGATGCCGTTTTCTACATAAGGAGCATTAGTGAAAAGTTTATGACTTGGCGTAAAGTTCGAATCATAGGCAGCATATTTCACAACCTCACCCTCTTTTGGGAGACCTGTTTTGCCTGCCGAATTATATTTGCCCGGAACAACATAGTCAAAGCTCTTGATGTCGGATACGCCGTTGGAATCGGTCAATGTTGCTGTGACAGTGACGGGAGTATCGATTACAGCACGGGTGATAATGCCATTGGCAGAGAGCACATCGGTGTTGCTTGAAGCAAATGAATATGATACGTTGTTTTCATCTTTGACATAGTCAAAATTGAGGTTGTTGGTGATATATTTGATGCCGTCTGCAGCTGTGTATGCAGGATATTCCAAAAGCTTTGATTCAGCTGTATTTCCTGCTTCGAAAAGAGGAGCCGGAGTTGCTGGGTACACCTTGAGGTTATCAAGAAGCACTGTGCCGCGGCCGTCATTGGCACCGCTTGCACATATAACAACATTGAATATGGCAACGGAATCTCTATCGGCAGGAAATTCAACGCTTTCAGCAAAGAGATTATTGTTGAGCCACATTGTCAAGGTGTCGGCGTTCATATCAAAATAAATTGTGAATTTCCAGTTTTCACCTTTGAGTTGAGCAGGAATTGCATATGTGTTACCATTGATGATAACCTTGTTATCTTTTCTGTAGCACATCATTTCGAGAGGTTTTCCGCCTGTATTCCAGTCGGATATAACCTGAATCTGACAGCTGTTGGAATCGCCGCCGAGAGTAAATTCATATGCAAAGGTTTCGCTTGAAGCCGGTCGTTTTCTAACATACCAGTTATTTCCCCATGCATTGTTTGTTAAATTGAGTTTGCCTTCAGATTCAATATAATACGTGTTACTGTTTGCAGGCATACTCGAATCTTTTTCAAAATCTGCCACACCGTCGCCAAAATCATCATTTAAAGTATAGTCTCCGCTTCTTGACGGCATACCATTGATGTTTTTTGCGGCTGCAGGCACAAGAAATGTGAAATCTTTGGTTACTTCAGTGCCGATTGTGGCGGTAAGAGTAACCGTGGCATCCTCGTCACCACGGGTAACTATGCCTGTGTTGGAAATTACGTTTGTGTTACTTGATGACCAAGAGATGGAGCTTCCGTTTTTGCCCACAGTGATGTGGTCAATTTCAAGGTTATCGATGAGAGTGTTGACACTGTCATCTCCATCCCACTCGGGAACGCTCAAAATGGCATCGATAGTGAGTGCGTCGGCATCTGCCTGCACTGCATCGGATGCAGCAAAAGCAGGAAATGCGGAAAGAAGCATTGCAAGACTTACTAATACACTTAAAATCTTTTTCATTACTAATTCCTCCTGAAATCATATTATTACAATCCCTAAGTCGGGTTGTTTATTTTGTTATGAGCCTATGGAACACTGCGGCAGTTTCGGCTCTGGTCGCGCTTGCCAACGGGTCAAACAAATTGCCGTCTTTGCCGTTCATCAGACCGTTTGACACTGCAAAAATGACAAATTCCTTTGCCCAATCGCTTACAAGCTTTGCATCGGCAAATGAGAGCTCCGCTTTTGTGTTTTCGTCAATTGCCATATAACGTGCACAGCCTGTAAGGATTTTTGCCATTTCCTCACGGGTGATGCTATCGGCAGGACGGAATATGGTGTCGGCAGAGACTATGCCCAGATTCACCGCCGTCTGCACATCTTTTGCAAACCAATCGGTGTGAGCCACATCGGCAAATCCGCCATCATATTCAGCCTTGGGTGCACCGAGTGCACGAATGGCAATTGCCACAAATTCGGCACGAGTCACAGTGTTGTCGGGACGATAGGTACCGTCGGGATTGCCGCTGACTATTCCATTGGAATAGAGAGCTTCAATGTGGGGCTGTGCCCAATGACCGCTAATGTCGGTTAGCTTGGCTGAATTGTCTGACGGGGGAACAACCGCTCCGCCGCCAATTCCGCCGGAGCCTGAGCCGCCGCCTTGAGAGCCGCCCTGATTGCCCGATGAAGGTTTTTCAATGATTCCGTCGTTTTTGTTGTTGTCGTCCGCCAAAATCTCTTCGGCTGTCTGAGAGCCAACAGCGATGATGCCGTCTGAGAGGCTGAACTGCTTGCTTTCGCCGTTGAGAATAACCGATTTTGTGCTTGACTTGCCAAGCAGGGTGATTTTGTCACCTGTAAGGCCTGAATCGGATGAAACGAGCGTTGTTTTGGTGGTTTTGAATTCTGCCGAAATGTCGGTGACAGAGCCGGCTACTGCAATAATGGTGCCGTCGCCTTTTTTGATAAAGCTGCCATCGGTCATAACTGCCGAAATAACATTACCGTCTTTGGCGGTTCCTACAAGAGCAACACGGGCATCGGTGGTGTAGTCACCAAAGGTGATTTCGCTGTTGCCGTCGTATTCGTGGTTATACATATACCAATAGGTCTCGGCTTTTGAATTTTCGAACACATCGATTTTTACAGCACTGACCTCACTTGCACTTTTGCCGGTACTTATGCGCTCAGCTTTTACCGAAGCATCATTATATTTTGAAACATACATCACAGTGTCGAAGGTTGCATCACCTGTGACTGTCTTTTCAAATATGCCTGCATTGTTGGCAACGGGTGTGCCGTCTGAGGTGTCGTAATAGCCCGGTTCAAGCCATGTGTTGTCATCGTCTGCAGAGGCAAGGATGATGTTTTTGCCGTCGTCATAATTGGAGGTGAGCACATTTACATCATCATTGGCAGAAATGCTTGCTTCGGGTGTCATATGCCAATATTGCTTATAATTATTTTCACTGTCCGAATCCTTGGGTTTCATAAGGTCGGACACAACAAACAATCCGTCTTTTATAAAAAGTATGTTTCTGGTGTGGTCGTGGTCGGCATATGAAATGGTAGACTGCGATAGGAAGTCGAATTCGGAGTTGGTAACCCAGTTGTTGATATTGCCGCGCACGGTCATTTCGTTGCCCGTCCAGCTCATACGCTGAGATGAATCGTTTATAACCACGGTATTGTGCCCCTGAGTGGAAAGACCATAGAGACGTGCCGGATCGTAGCTGTTGTAGTTGAACTTGCCGGCATCAACCAAAAGGCGTTTGCCATTGCCAAAGAGAATGATGGAGTTGTCATCGGCATGACCGTGACCACCGCCGCCACGCACGTTTGTGTGCAGATAGATTGCATTGGAGCCCCATTTGGAGCGCATCATAGTGTATCTGCCCTCAGGGAACTGATATGATGTCCAACCGGGCTCTATGCCCACCTTGCCATAGGAATCTATGTAGCGGAACTCATTGTCATTGTACCAATCGGCAATTTCCGAATAACGGCTTGCAGAGATTCCTCCTCCGCCGCCTTCGTCGCCGTATTGGAGCGTGTATCCCTCGCCGCTGACGGTGAGTGCCATATAATATGCAGCATTTAGCAAGGCGGTGTCAAAATCGGCAGGAAGCTCAGTGTTTGACTCAATACAAGCTTTTTTGAAATCACGGTACATAGCAAACGATGATGTGTGGTAGCCGCCCGTGTCTTCAATGTAGGAGCCATCGCTCATAAAGCTTTTGTTGAATGCATTCTGCCACGATTCTATGCAAATTTCCTTGGTGGATGCACTGTTGGCAAGCTCGGGATAGGCACTTGTGGCATAGAGCACAGCAAGCTGTTCATATTCACGCCAGTTGCCTGTTGCATCTTTTCGTGACGGGAAGTATTTGAACTGCTGATACATATATTTCATAAACGCCGTTGCAAATTCTGCAGTTATGTAGGGACTGTCTTTGAAGGTGTTCATTAAAGGCACCCACTGATGCATACGAAGACCTGCATCAAGGCTTCGGGGATACGGAGTCTGATCGCCTGCATCCGTGATAAGGTCAAGCACCTGAGTGAGAAGTGCATATGCATATTTCTCGTTGCCGGTGTATTTGTATTCAGTCATAGCGTTACGCGAATGCATAAACCTTGGTGCCTGATAGGCAAATTCTATGTTGGAAGCTCTTGCACCCTTCCAGTCGCTTCCTCCCACAAGGCCGTTGTAGTTGTGAACCGTAAAGTCAAGATTATCCCAGAACACCGTGTGTTCGTCCCACGCTTTGCCGCGGTTGTCTATAATCCAGAGCTGTTTGTTGTCGGCATACGATGCACTCTTTTTAGCATATATCACAAGCTGTGCTGATTCGATGGTGTCGGATGCCTGAATGTCGGACAGGTCAAAGCCGAGAAGTATGCGATAGGTTTCGTCACCGAGAAAATCGCCAAACATCTTTGCCTGAAGCACCTTGTTGTCGTTGATGTGCTCACGCGAATAACTGCCTGCTCTTATGGTGGCGGTGTTGGTTGCACGATATGTCCTTACTGCACCGTTGACTGTGAGCTCAAGTTTTGGCACCATGTTGGGGTTGTCGGCATCGGTGCCGAGCACAAATGCCGAGGTGCTTTCGTTGTAGCGTGCAATAAGCTCAAAGGTTTTGCACTCTATTTTTGAAATGCCCGAGGGGTTATATATGGAAGCGGTGACAGCTTCGTAATCATCGGAGGTGACAGTGATTTGACCTTTCCAGTAGGCCGCTTCTTCACCAAGCTCCAAAAGACCGTCGGCTCTTGCATCCACCCAACCTGTGCGGCGTGTGCCGAGGCTTATGGGTGACGGAACATTTCTGGTTTTAAAGTAGGCAAGCAGAGCATCTTTTGCACACTGATAGTTGCCTGCCTTTGCACATTCCATAACTGCCGAAAGTTCAGGATTGGAATAGTCGAGCTGAGGTCCTTTGACAAATGCAGAGCCATCCCATTTGCCGAAGAAGTCTTCATCGGAGGTGTGCATCGGGTCTTTGGGGGCTTCATCGGCAAGCACCGTGAAGGTGAGCTCTTTGGAGTAGTTTCCTATGCGTGCCGTCATGGTTACTGTGGCATTTGGTTCGTCCCATCTCGGCCGAATAACTCTGCCGGAATTTGCAATAACCGAGGTGTTGGACGAAGACCAGGTTATGGGCGAGCCGTAAAGACCTTTTTCCATAAGATTAAGGCTTGTTCGGATTGCATCGGGATCTTCACTTGTGAGATATGATGCTTTAATGTCTTCCGCTTCATATTTGCCTACATCTGTGCCGGAAGAAAAATCTCTGAGCACATAGTATTCAAATTCACGGGTTGCGGTTATACCGGAATTTCCCATAGCGGCAGTGAGAGTAACCAATGGATTTTCGGACACATCAACCGGTCTGGTAACTATGCCCGTGAGCGGGTCGATGATATCGGGATGAGAGCTTTGCCATGTGATTGCGGTGCCATAACGCAGAACCTCGGGAAGATTGAGGTTTGATTTGATAATATTGCCTGCCTGCGGGGTTTCGTTTAATATGTTCTTTTCGCCAAAAGCACCATTGTCAAACTTCAGTCTTTGTGCTTTGGGAGGAATGGCGTGATACACCTTGTAGTTATCTATGCTGAGATTTTCGATGTTTTCAAGATAGAACATTGTGTAGCACACGGCGCTCACGCCCACCGAGCGGGAATATTTTTCTACAACTGCCGGCTCACCGTTTACCCACAGCCAATAGGTGGAGTTTGCTGTGTCGAACATCAAATTGAAGTGAGCCGAATTGCCCGAACCGATCCACACGCCTCTTTGCGTGCCCTGAACGGATTTGTCGTCGGAATAATATGCCGACACGCCTGTGGAGCCCCACACCATAGAGTAATAGAGATTACCATTGGCGTCCATGGTGCGTATCTGCACAGGCTGTGACTTTTCGCGCTTCACATCAAATTCAATGCCTATAACACCTGTGGCAACGGTGGATTCATCGGTGCCGGTGTATATCATTGCGCCCATCTGGGCTGTGCCCGAGTCGGTTTTGGTCACCTTAAGCACGCCGTCTTCAACAGCAATCTTTCCGCTGCCGCTAATCTTGGTTCCGATGCGGCTTGGGGGTTGTTCGGAGCTGAAATCATTGTTGGCTATCATAGTTTCAACCGTGGGCACATCATCAGTAGAAACGTGCTGACCAAGGATTATGAGTTCATATGTTTTGGTGAGCTTTTCGCTGCCCGACACAAACTCGGCAGTGATGGTAACTTTTTTGTTTTCATCATATGGTCTGATAACCTCACCGTTTTCACGCACAATTGATGAGTCGCTCGTTGTCCATGTGATGCGGCTTCCGTTTTTGCCGTAGGCAGGAAAGAGCAAATCTTCAAAGGCATAGCCCTCGAGAGGTGTGGTGGTTTTGATGAGAGCATCATCGGTTATGAGGTCGGCATCAGCTTTGACTCTTTCGGCATCGGTCATAGGAGGAAGAATGTCATAGTAGCCGAAATTGTCTACCATAAGCTCGCCCACCTTGGTGTAGGTGCTGTAGTTTACAGTGTAGATGCTTGTCCACAATATATTTGCAGGGCTCATAGTCATACAGGAGGTCACATCTTCGAGCACCATCTTATTGTTGACCCACATGGTAAACGATGGCTGAGAGCCTGTGATGTTGGTGTAGATTGTCACTTTAACCTTGGAATCTGCAGGGATGGTAAGATTGAGAGACTTATCGGCGTTGGCCGAGTCTTTATAACTGACAGAAAACGAATCGCCCTGCCAGTATATCTGATTCAGATAGTTCCAGTTGGCATTGTATGTTCTCATTCTCACAATATCGCAGGTTTTGGACAGAGTGAACTCAGTGATAAAATCACCGCTGATGGCGGTTTTAGTGTCATTCCGGTAAATCATATAGCCCGGCTCATGGCTTGCCTGAGCTTCGGTTTTGAGAACAAGCTTTCCGTTTTTCTCATATGCCGAATCGGTGCTTTGGATTTTTCGGGTTACAATGTTGGGACTCATAAGAGAGTCGGAGAAATCGTCATAATAAAGCGGGAAACGGTCAGTACGCATTCCGCCAACATCGGTAGATGTGCCTGCAACCTTATAGGTGAATGTCTTTTGCTTTGTTACGCTGCCAAGGGTAGCAGTGGCGGTGAGGGTAACTTCGGTGTCGGAATCAGGGCGAGTGAGTTTGCCATCGGTGTCTATTACGGCTTCATCGGATGACGCCCATGTGATGCGCGAGCCTGCTTCGCCTTTTTTGATGCCGTCAATGTCGAGAGGGTCGATTATATAGCCGTCATCGGTCTCGGGTACGGACAGCACCTCTGCATCCGTAATGGCTTCAAGGTCATCGGTTACCTTTTCTTCATCGGTGCGGTTGTCATCTGCCGGAGGCACGACGATTGGCTTATCGACAAAACTGTTATCAACACTGTAAATACCAACATTATCAAGAATCAGTTTACCTGTTTTGGAGTAGTTACCATAAATAAGTGTGTAGACCTGAGCATATCCGAAATTAACGTGTCCTGAATTGAGCTGAGTGCAGGAGGTCTGACGGTCAATTATTTTTTCGTTGTTAATCCACATTGAAAACAGAGGTCTGTCAGAAGAGGTGTCGGCATAAAATCCTACCTTGACCGTGTCGGTGGCGGCAATGGTGAGCTGCTCTGACTGTGACGCAAGGCTTGAATCGCAGTAGTATATACTAAAATCGTTACCTTGCCAGCGTATTTCCGATATGTACTGACCATCGTCGGCATTTAGTCTGACGCGCACAACATCTGCCGTCTTTGAAAGTGTGAACTCTGTGTAGACTTTTCCGCTATAGCCGCTTTTGTCGGCATTAGCGTGAAATCTGATTCTCGGCTCACCCGAAGCAGAGTCTGTGTACCACACATATTTTTTTCGCTCAAAGGTGAGCTTGCCGTTTTCTTCGGTAAGTGTGTCGGCAGGGTCAGATGTATAGAACTTGCCCGTCTCTATTTGAGAAGAAATCAGGTTATCGGAAAAGCCGTCATAGTAAAGAGGAGTTAAATCGCCGGGAAGTCCGTTAACGTCTGTGCTTTTGCCGGGCACGCTGAACGTGAAGGTTTTTTCTTTGGTGCAGGTGCCGGATGTGATTGTTGCAGTGAGCGTAACCTCGGTGTCGGAATCGGGTCGGACGACAGCGCCGACAGGCGATATGATTGAATCATCAGAACTTTTCCAGCTTATGTCGGAGCTGTTTTGACCTTTGGTGAGAGCATCAAGCTCAAGGGAATCGATAAGATATTCGCCCACAAGAGCGGAAGACAGAAGTTTGTCTTGAGTAAGCCAGGTTATATCTGCATCTACGGTCTGTTCATCTTCGAGGCTCGGTCCGGACGGTTCTTCTCCTGAATCGTTAACACGCCATATGCCAAAGTCTTCCACGGTGAATGTGCCTTCGTTTTTGCTGTAGCTGCCATATATAAGAGTGTATATCTGAACCATGGCAATATTGTTTGACACAAGGTCTTGTGCCGAAAATCCGTTGTCTACTTTGAGTACATCATCTATCCAAAGAGAAAATCTCGGAGTTAAAGAGCTTACGTCGGTGCTCAGAGAGATTTTAACGGAATCTGAAGCATTAACCGTAACGCCAGCGCTTTTAACTGTCATTGCAGAATCACGCCAGGTATAGCTTAGAGTGCTTCCCTCCCACTTAATTTCAGTGATATATTTAAAATTGTCATCATTAATTCTAACCCTGACAACCTCTCGGGTTTTGCTGAGAGTAAACTCTGTGAAAAGCTTACCGCTAACGCCGCCGGACTGATTCTCATTGGCATACAGTCTGACTGTGGGTTCACCTGCGTTGCTGTCTGTGTACCATACGTATTTGGTACGCTTAAAGGTGAGTTTGCCGTCAGATTCGGTAAGAGTGTCGGCAGGGTCTGAGGTGTAAAATTTGCGTTTGCCGATGTGAGGAGAAATAACACCATCGGAAAAATCGTCAACGTAGATTGGTGTCAAATCTGTCGGTTTGCCGTCTGAGCTTTCTGCCGCAAAGCATAGCATTGGCAGAAGAAATGCTATGACAAGAATTAATGATGTGAGCCTTAATGCAATTTTGTTTTTCATGATATAGCCTCCTGTCGTTTTACAAATAAATTCTCTATGTTCCAACAACTTTCAAAACCATCAATCATATGCATCAGTGCTTCAAGATAAAAATAGTCACCGCATATGTTGCTGTTGTTTTTAATCTCCTTACCGTCAATAATATAACCTCCGAGAAGAATACCTTTGTCCAAGAATCCCTGCTTACCGGTGGACGGCTCGACGGCAAATGAAATCAAAACATCAAACCATTTTTTCAGCAATTCAAAGTAAAACCCGTAATGAGGATGGCTTGTGCTGATTTTCTTTAAAAGCTCTGCAAACGCACAAACAAAAATTGCCAGTGATGTGGTATCTTTAATTTTGCGGCCGTTGTCGTCGCCCGGTACAAATACGCAAAGATTTTCGTTCGATACTTTTATAAAATAATTTAAAACATCATAGAGCTTTTGTTCATATATGCCATCGCCTGTCATCACATAGGAAAGTGAAAGCCCCAATGCCGCCCAGGCATAGCCGCGAGTATAGTCGCCGTCGGATGCATAGCCGTATTGAGCAGATGAATCGGGCAAATACGCAAATTCTCCCGTCTTTCGGTTGACCACTGTTTCCATATGACATTTGCCGTTGTCGGTGATATTGTATTTCATAACATTTTCTTCACAGAGCCGTGCCATATGAGCAAATTCTGAATTACCGCTTATTTTGGCTGCAAGTTTCATTATGCACACATTGATAAGGGTGCTGGTTTGAAACTGATATTCATCATCAAAACGACGCGGTGTGATATTCACCATTCCCGAGCCATGAAAGCTTCCAAAGGCTTCGAGCATATATTCTGCTGCAAGAATTACTGCCTCTGCAGCTTCCGAACTATGGTTGATTTTTATATCGGGCACACAAATAGGAAGATATATAAACCCCATTTCGCTGTGAACTATTCTGTTATTTTTGATAAGACTATAAAATCTTGATGTAAGGTTTTCGGCGTAATGTCTGAATTTTTCGTCGCCAAAGGCTTCATATGCCATATAGTATATCCCTGTCCACCAGCCTCCATGCCACGAATCAAAAAAAGTGCTGCTGTATTTATATATGCCATCATCGGAAGTGACGTTTGGAAAATACTCCTGAAATTTGATAGTGTTACGGTATGCAATGCATTTTACATTTTCAAGCAACGAGCTTATAGATTCAGAAGATACTATATTTTTAAATTTATCGTTTATTTTGTAATTTTGCATAGCTTTCTCCTTTTTCTTATAATACAATTTTATCACAAACACACAATAACAAAAACAGTATAAACCAACCTACAATTGATGAAAATGAGCATTTTGCAGATGCAATCTTGCCAAAACACCATGCGAATGTCATTATATCCATATTAAAGGTGTTTTTTCCAGTTTGCAAAAACAAGCTTGTGTTGTTTGAAAATTTATGATAAAATTATAATATGTCATTTTTATTTGATGACCACAAAATAATTGTCGGGTGGTGATTTAGTGATTTTTGAAGAAATTAAACCTTTTATAAGACACGCCGGACAGATGACAGGATTCAGCAACAATGAATCTGAAACACTTAAATCATACGACAACTGCGTTATCTATATATTGTCGGGCGGCGGAAGTGTTGCTATTGAGAATGAAACATTCAAAATGAACAAAGGTTCTGTACTTATGTGGAGAGCAGGTATGGCATACCGTTTTTCTTTTGAAGAAAAAACATCTTACATTATTGTTCACTTTGATTTCACAAACGAAAAAAGAATAACTAACAGCTTTAAGATAACAGCTGAATCTCCCGATGTTTTCAATCATGAGCGAATTACCGACCGCTCTGTGTTTGATGACTATCCGGAATTCAATTCGGTTATATATTCAAAATCTGCAAGAACGCTTGAAGAATATTTTTTTGGAATTGTTTCTGAATTTAAGAAGCCAAAAAATCACATGAATATGAGAGCAGGTGCAAAAATGATAATCATACTCACCGAGCTTTCTTCGGCATTCAATTTTGAAACCTCAACAAAAAGCAATGATAAAGTTGATGAAATTATTGAATATATCCACGAGCACTACACCCAAGAGTTAACCAATAGTGACATAGCAAAACATTTTAATTTTCACCCTCAGCACATTAATAAAATCATCAGGCGTAAAACCGGGTATTCCTTACACAAATATGTTATTATGAGAAGAATTTCAAAAGCTATTGATCTTTTGGAAACAACCAAAATGCCTATTGCCGAAATTTCCGACAATGTTGGATTTCAGAATATATGTCATTTCTCAAGATATTTTAAAGAGTTTATGGGTTCTAATCCGTCATCATACAGAAAAATAACAAAAAAATAAAATCATTCGAATCTGTTTCGAATGATTTTATTTTTATTTTTTCACCTTTATATACTTGAAGGTTTCATCAATTAATGATGGAAAAGACGCATACCTGTGAATGAGCAAACCATATCGTTTGCATCACAGCAATCAATAACAGCATCATCACGGATTGAACCACCCGGTTCGGCAACATATTTTACGCCGCTCTTTAATGCACGCTTAATATTGTCGTCAAACGGGAAGAATGCATCAGATGCAAGAGAAACCCCACCCTGAGATGCAAGGTATGCATCAATTTCGGCTTGTGTGAGTGGCTGGGGCTGAGTGGTAAAATAGTTTTGCCAGATGCCATCAGCACAAACATCCTCTTCGTTTTTGTTGATATAGCCGTCGATAACATTGTCTCTTTCGGCACGGCTGAGCTCTGGTTTGAAAGGTAGACCAAGAACCTTGTCGTGCTGACGGAGGAACCATGTGTCGGCTTTGGTGC
>SVJL01000099.1 GCA_015068985.1 Oscillospiraceae bacterium | reverse complement strand
ATGTGTTTTGTGGGGCTATATTTCCTTTGCGGAAGCTTCGCATTCAACATCAATCAGATATATCTTCTCCTTTGTGCATTCTTTTTTGCAATTCATATTCTGGTTATCGACCATTTTGCTCCAAGGGTAGATGGTGTAAAGCTTTCGGCACTTCAGTTTTTGGTTGTGGGCATAATCGACTGTATCATAATGTGTTTTGTTGATATGCCAACCATGCACGAAGTAATAGAGTGCTTCTGGCCAAACCTTGCTTATTCCGGATTCGTGTCGTGCTCTGTTGCCTACACTTTCCAGATTGTCGGTCAAAAATATGTTTCGCCAGCTCTCGGCTCAATGCTGATGAGTCTTGAGTCGGTGTTTGCAGTAGTTGGCGGCTGGCTTTTGCAGGGCGATGCAATGTCGCCTCTCCAAATTGGCGGATGTGCAGTGATTTTTGCTGCTATCGTTCTTGTTCAGCTGCCGACCAAATTAACAAACTGATATGTAAAACACGCATTTTGAAATATATAGTTGAAAATGCGTGTTTTTATGTTATAATAATTCTGATGAAACAATAAGGAGTCTTATACTATGAAGTTTCAATCTCCATGGATTACTACAGAAGAATTTGTTGATTTGCCGCCTCTTAATATGTATCACAGGCAATTCGAGAAAAAAAGTATTCCGAAAAGTCAGTATGAGAATTATCATGTGTGCTTCAGAAAAAAGATTTATTTACAAAAGTGCGAAGATATACACATTAATATTTCGGCAGATGATTATTATAAGCTATACATAAACGGCAGTTTTGTCTGTCAGGGGCCGGCATGTGCTTATCCTGAGTGCTATAGCTATAACAGCATCAATATTTCCCGCTGTCTTGCCCCGGGTGAGAATGTTATTGCTGTTCACGTTTTTTACCACGGACGTATAAACAGGGCATATTTCAGCGGCGATAACAGAATGGGACTCGTTGCAGATATTTATTCAGGCGATGAATTCGTATGCGGCACCGATGAAAGCTGGAGATATAAAAGGTTAGAAGAATTTAGCGGTGAAACTATAGGATATGACACGCAGTTTCTGGAAAACATCGATTTCACCAAAAAGGACCGTCATTTAAAAGAAGCTGATACTGATGAGTCACAATACAAAAATGCTGTTGCAAACTCAGCTGATGACCATGTTTTCATAGATACTCCAACTCCCACAGTGGATGTATATTCGGTAAAGCCCAAAGAAATTATAAAAATAGAAAAAGGAAAATATTTCATTGATTTTGGAACAGAGTTGAGCGGACAGCTTTATATGAAGGTAAAAGGCCGAAAAGGGCAGAATATGCGCATCCTGTGCGGCGAAGAACTTTTGGAAAATCCTCTTTACGTGCGCTATGATATGCGTTGCAATTGCACCTATGATGAAACTCTTATCTTGTCAGGAAATGAAGATGAGGTCGAGTTTTTTGACTATAAGATGTTCAGATATGTCAATGTTTTCACCGACAGCGACTTCGACACTTCATCCGTTTGTGCTGTTGTAAGGCATCATAAATTTGAAGAAAAAATAACGGTTTCTTCAAATATTCCACACATCAAAGAAATTTGGGGCATCTGCAAAAATGCTGTCAGATACGGAGCACAAGAAGCTCTTTTGGATTGTCCAAGCCGCGAAAAGGGTGCATATCTTGGTGATTTTACCATAAGCGGACCTTCTCATTATCATCTTACGGGTGACAAAGAATATTTCAAAAAGAATTTATATGACTACGCACACACCGCTAAAATATCCCGAGGGCTGATGGCTGTGGCAAATGCAAGCTATATGCAGGAATTTGCAGATTTTTCACTTCTTTATCCGCTTCAGGTACTCAACTATCTCAAACTCACAGGTGATTCCGATGCCGCAAAAGAGCTTTATCCTTTGCTTGTGGATTTGCTGCATGAGTTTTCGGCTTACGAAAGGGCAGACGGTCTTTTGGAAAATGTCAAGGACAAGCCTAACCTTGTTGACTGGCCCGAAAATTATAGAGATGGGTACAATGCAAGAATAGACGCAAAATATGAAAATACAGACTGCCATAATGTTATCAACGCTTTTTATATAGGCGCTCACAAGGCAGTTGAAGAAATTGCACAAATCCTCGGTATCAAACATATTGAGCGCTCGCAGGCACTTTCTTGTCAATACATCAAAACATTTTATAATCCACTCACAGGACTTTTTTGTGACACAGAGGACAAAACCCATAGTGCTATTCATTCCAATGCACTGCCTTTGTTTTTTGGCATTGCCCTGCCCGAAATGCAAGAGTGTATCAAGAATTATATTGTAGACAAAGGTCTTTGCTGCGGTGTCTATATGTCATACTTCGTATTAAAAGGTCTTGCTCGTATTGGAGCTTATGAAGAAGAGTTGAAGCTTCTCATCAACGAAAGCAGTAATTCGTGGGTGAATATGATAAATGAAGGTGCCACCACATGCTATGAAGCATGGGGGAAGGAGCAAAAATGGAACACGAGTCTGTGTCATCCGTGGGCGAGTGCACCCATCATTGCTATTTGTGAAGATTTAAACGATAAATGTTTTGAAGCAGGTGAAATATTTGTTAAAAGGATATCATGAAAAAGCTTGGCATTGAGGTAACCTTTGTTGACTCCGACAGCGACGAGGCAACTCTCAACACTGCATTCCGTGAAAACGCAAAAGCTATGTTTGGTGAAACAATTGCCAATCCGGCACTTGTTGTTCACTCCACCACCAAATATATGGACGGTCACGTCACAAGCGTTGGCGGTGCTGTTGTCGACAGCGGCAATTTCGACTGGAATGCTGCCGTCAAAGAATAATATGTAATAAAATAACCCGCAGGTAGTTAGTTTTGTATGCTGATTAACTGCGGGTTTTTCATAACTTTTAAAAAAAATAATAGACATATGTCATATTTTGTGATATAATTACATAAAAGGATATTATATTTTTAAGAATTATGGAGATTTTTTATGAAAGAAGGAAGAAAACTAAAAAATATTGACCCTATGAATGCGGTGTCTGTCTACATTATGCCTCACCGTAACGGAGCGTCAAATCAGTTTTCCGCGAGTATCGACATCACTGAAACCGAAAACTATATTCGCCAAAAGCGAGCAGAGGGAAAAAAGGGGATTGGTCTTATGCACATCGTTCTTTCATCATATGTCAGAACTGTGTCGCAGTATCCGTGCATAAACCGTTTTGTAAGAGGGCAGAAGCTATACGCCAGAAATGCCATTGATATGTGTCTGACTATAAAAAAGAAAATGGCACTCAATGCTCCCGAAACGGTTATTAAAATTCGTGCAAACCCCGACTATACTGCCGAAGATGTTTATAATGCAACGCAGAATCTCGTGGTAGAAAACAGGGATTTTGAAGCCGAAAACGGCATGGACAAAACGGCAAAATTTCTCACCTACGTTCCCGGTGTGTTTTTGAAATTTGCGGTGTGGATGCTCAAAACGCTCGACTATTTCAATCTTTTGCCAAAAGCACTAATAAGCGTGAGTCCATTTCATGGTTCAATGTTTTTGACCAATATGGGTTCTCTCGGCATAGACCCCATTTATCATCACCTGTATGATTTCGGCAATTTGCCGCTGTTTTGTGCAATGGGCAAAAAACGCACCGAATATCGCCTCGAAGCAGACGGCACTGTTAAAAAGCTTCGTATGATGGACATAACCATTGTGTGCGATGAGCGAATTTGTGATGGTCACTATTATGCTGCGGCATTCAAATGCCTGAAAAAGCATATCGAAGATCCTTACAGGCTGGATCAAAAGCCTGAAAAAATAATAACAGACATATAAGGAGAGTAACAAATGAAAAAACTGGTATCTTATTTTCTTATCTTTGCAATGATTTTTCTTGCAGGATGCAGTAAGTCAAACAATGAAGTCACCGAACCCGAAGTAAAAGAAGAACCTGTTGTTGCAGAACCTGCTGTGGAACCAACCAACGAGTTTTGCAAAATGATGGCAACCGACACCCGTCCCGTTGCAGTTATGATCGACAACGATGTTGACGCTTCCAGACCCCAGATGGGTCTTGAAAGTGCCTATGCCGTGTATGAAATCATTATCGAAGGCGGCAAAAGCCGTATGATGGCTCTCTTTAAAGAACACGACCTTGAAAAAGTTGGACCAATCCGTTCATCACGTCACTACTTCCTCGACTATGCCTTAGAGCACGATGCAATCTACTGTCACGCAGGTTGGAGTCCCAAGGCTATGGCCGACATTCCTGCACTTGGTGTTAACAACATCAATGGCATTTTGGGCGACGACGGCAGTGTGTATTGGAGAGACAATACATACGACAGAACATGGCATAACCTTTACTCAGGCGTTAATAAGCTCTACGAGAAGGGCACAACCACTAAAGGCTACAGAAAAACAACCGACGTTAAGCACTTTTCCTATCTCAACGAAGAGGCTACTCCCGCCGGCGGTACTCCTGCGACCGAGATTTCTCTTCCTTATTCCGGAGCATACCGTGTGTCCTACACCTACGACAGCGAGGCAGGTGTGTATAACCGATTTGTAGACGGCAAAAAACATATGTCTCAGACCGGCAACATCCTTACAGCCAAAAATATCATTGTTTATCAGATAAAGAACTTCAATCTTAATGACGGTGCAAATGTTGGTCGTCAGGATATTGAAAACATCGGTTCCGGCACAGGTTATTACATCACAAACGGAACTGTGATTAATATTAACTGGTCAAAACCGTCGAGAACAGCAAAAACCGAATATACTACATCCGACGGCAAACCCTTGGAGCTTAACCCCGGCAACACATTTATTCAGATTGTTCCAATGGCTTCAACTGTGTCGATTTCCTGATAAATATATTTGTTCATAGAAAAAACGCCACTCCATGCGAAGTGGCGTTTTTGTTTTACCTGATTTTTATTTTGTTGTGTGCATATAATATTTGTTTTTCTCTCTGAGCTTTTCCTCAACTCTTCTCAGAGCTTCACCAAATCTTTGATAGTGCACAATTTCTCTTTCTCTGAGAAATTTTATAACATCATTAACATCAGGGTCGTCGCTTAAGCGAAGAATATTGTCGTAGGTTGAACGTGCTTTTTGTTCTGCTGCCAGATCTTCGTTAAGATCGGTCACAGGGTCGCCCGTAACGGCAATTGCCATTGCGTTAAATGGCGAACCGTTGGTGTTGGCGGGATACACGCCCGTTGAATGATTGATAAAATAGTCTTCAAATCCGCTTTCTTTAACGCACTTTGCATTTGTACCTTTTGTGAGCTGGTTAACAAGAGTGCCAACCATTTCCAGGTGGGCAAGTTCTTCTGTGCCTACATCGTGTGCCTAATGCTCCTTTTAATGAAAACACCCTGAAACTCGCAGAAATACAGGTGTTTGAGCGTTGTTTGAAGTATGGAACAAGTCCTGATTACACAAGAAAAAAACAGGAAAATGAACCGGAAATGATATTAAATATAAAATTGGCTGCATAATCAACAAAAAGCATTGTATCAAGTTTGGTACAGTGTTTTTTGTTTTTGAGGAGGTGAAAACATTGTCGTTAGATTTTGATTATTTTTATGGAGCAGAAGCTGAACAATTTGCTTTTTACAGAATACCTAAATTACTTATCACGTCACCATTGTTTAAAAAAGTATCTGATAGTGCTAAGCTACTATATGGACTTATGCTTGATCGTATGTGTTTATCTATGAAAAATGGTTGGGTTGATGAAGATAACCGAGCATATATTTTTTTCACTACAAATGATGTGATGGAATTAATGAATTGTGGAACTGAGAAAGCTACGAAAATGATTAATGAACTTGAAAAAGGAATCGGACTTATAGAACGAAAAAAACAAGGTCAGGGCAAGCCTGCATTAGTATATTTGAAGAAGTTTTATATTGGGGATTCTAATCATCGAAAGTGCAGACTTTCGGAAATCGAAAGTCAAGACTTCGGAAAATCGAAAGTCAAGACTTTTGAAAATCGAAATTCAAGAGTTTCGGAATCCGAAAATCAAGACTTTCGAGAATCGAAATCTAATAATACTTATATTAATAATACTGATATAAGTGATAATGAATATAACAATACTGATTTTAATAATCATATCCTATCACATCCTATCAGTGATGAAGAATTAGATGATGACGGTTCTGATGAGCCGCTTGATGCGATAGGATGGATACGAGAAAGACAACTATATGAAAAAATAATTAAAGATAATGTTGAATATGACATTATGATTCAAAGGTTTAACCAGGATTGGCTTGATGAAATTATTGAGCTTATGGTTGATGTTGTCTGCAGTAAAGAACCATATATCCGTATCAATAAACAAGAATATCCACATGAGATTGTTAAGGGGAGATTCTTAAAGATTGACAGTTCTCACATTGAATACATATATTTTGCGTTACAAGAAAATCGCTCAAATGTCCGTAATATACGGGCATTTTTAATTACAACGATTTATCGTTCGTTCGAAACATCAGATAATTGGTTTTCGGCAAAGGTTAAATACGATATGGCAAATCCAAAGAAGAATTGAGGTGATGACGGATGTGTAAGTTTTATTCTTCCTATGTCAGAAGATTTGTTTTTGAAAGATTATAAACTTAATCAGCATAGAAACAATCTCTTGGGTGAGTTGATGATGATAGATATGGCTATCGAAGATTGCAGAGCAAAATCAGA
>SVJL01000098.1 GCA_015068985.1 Oscillospiraceae bacterium | reverse complement strand
TGAGCACTAATCAGCCAATCATATGCTTTTCGGAGCGGCATTGCTTATCGGTTTTAAAAATCAAATTTTTTGCCGAAAATCAATGCAGAATCAAATCCCACGTCACTGCATTGATTTAGAAAATTTTGTCCGACGGCTGACAGCCGGAGTTTAATTTTCGGTCGGGAAAAAATGCGGATTTTTAAAATGCCAAAGGCAAGATAAGCACAAATGAGCGAAGAAATGCATATGTTTGGCAGATTATGCCGTTAGAACAGAAACACAAATTATTAACATAAAAAGCTTGCAATAATGGTATATAATATGTTATAATAATTTTGCGACACAATTCAATATATGTTTTTTCCGCAGTTTGTATTTTTCTCGGCAAAAATACAGGCTCTGTTTCTCATACTGTCGGATGAAACATATGTGAAAATTGTGTCGCAGCCGGAGCTATGTATTTTTCAGCGTACAGCTTTGGCTGTGCGCTTTTTTTACTGTATAGGAAATTTCATTTCTATACAGTAAAAAACTATGATTATATTGTCGTGCAAAATTTTTTGAAAAGCAAAGCTTTTCAAAAATGCACATGGCTTAAGAAAAGCGATAATGCCCCGCACTTCCGCCGCAGGCGGTGCGGCGGAGCCGCTTTTCTTGTTACATAGCAAAAGCGCAAACTCAGGTCGCTAAACATATCAAAGAGCTCGAAGCCCTCGCAGAAAACTCTGCGAGGGTTTCGGCATTTATTACTTATATGTTTTCACTTTTACAGCCCCAATATATCTTTGTGATGACCCACATCAAGCAAAAGAATAATAATTCCATTCTCATATTTCCATAATATACGTATATCCATATTGACACTCAGTTCAAAAACATTATCAATTCCCTGAACTTTCTTTGTTCGCAACGAAGGATAAAAAGGATTCTGTACAAATAATTTCAATTTGCTTGCGACCAATTTTTGCTCTTGCTTTGTTAAGCTTTTCAAACCTTTTTCAAACTCTTTCGTATACTTTAGTTTATACATTATCGATGTCTATCCCCATATCTGCAAACATATCTTCAACCGTATCAAAGCTGTCTTGTGAAGAAAGCTGTTCTTCGGACTCCTTTATCAGTTTTGCAATTTTTAACAATTTATCCTTTGGATACACAATGACAGGACAAAGAAATATGCCTCCGTCCTTTTCTATGACTTCAAATTTGTCACCCTCGGAAATGCCAAGCTTTTTTATGATTTCTGCAGGTATTGTGATTTGAGAACGACCTCTGATTTCTGCCAACACGCGACTCACTCCTCATACTTTCTGAATTTCTAATTTTCTTACAATGTTATTATATGCAGAATTCTTTAAAAAGTCAAGTCATTTTTGATATAAAAAACTCTTATCTCAATCCAAATAACAAAGCCAAACACTTAAATGCGCAATAAAAATATGCAAGTTTTGCATGTTTATCAAAAAATATTCCTGCAAATTTTGCATAAAACTATTGCCGTTTGGTAAAAATAGTGGTATAATAAATGCGAGGTGATGTTATGACATTGCGAGAACTCAGAAAAAACAAGGGTATTACTCAACAAGAGGCAGCCAATTTTGTCGGAGTACCTCTCAGAACTTATTCCAATTACGAAAACGATTATAATAAACAAACAACCATTAAATACAAATATATACTGGAAAAACTATATACTTACGGATATGTTGATGAAGATAACGGCGTAATAACAGTGGAAAAAATACAAAAAACTTGTGCCGATGTTTTTTCAAAACACCCTATTGAATACTGTTATTTGTTCGGCTCATACGCAAAAGGCAAAGCATTGCCCTCCAGCGATGTGGATTTGCTCGTGTGCACAAATCTTTCGGGCTTGAAATTTTATGGCTTAGTTGAGGAGCTCCGCGAACGTCTGAATAAAAAAGTGGATGTACTCAACCAAAAACAATTAAAAGATAACTTTGAGCTTACAAATGAAATATTAAAGGATGGCATAAAGATTTATGGATAACACTAAAAACAACACTTACTATCTCAAAAAAATACTCAAAGATGCTAAATTTATTACAGAAAAAACAGAAGGAATAACTTTAGACGAGCTTAAAACAAACGAAGTGTTATGTGACTCGGTTCTTTTTCGTCTGATACAAATTTCAGAAAATTCAGTAAAGCTCAGCGATGATTTCAAAACAATTCACAACGATATTCCGTGGCAATCTATAAAGGGTATGCGAAATAGAATTGTTCACGATTATGGTGACGTAGAGCTTAGCGTTGTTCATCAAACTATTACTGAAGACATACCGGAAATCTGCAAAAAAATTGAAAATTTCCCATTATAACATCAAACTAATTATCTTACCAAAATATAGAAAGAGAAGAACCATGGTGGAAAATCCAACATAGGTTCTTCTCTTTCTTCTATTATATATATTATCTTTCTTTTGCAATTTTGGCTATTTCTGACGGGTGAGAAATAATAACGTCTGCACCGTGCTCTTCCAGTTCATCTCTTTTGCGGAATCCCCAAAGAACACCGATTGTATACATGCCGGCATTTTTTCCGGTTTGCATATCTACACTTGTGTCGCCTATGTAAAGACACTCGTCTGCCGAGACGCCTATTTCGGCAAGAATTTCGTCAATGCCCTCGGTGGACGGCTTGAGAGCAACTCCATCTCTGCCGCCGTGGGTGATGTCGATGAGGTTGCCAAGAAATCTTTTTATTACTTCGCACGCAGCAAAGTCGGGTTTGTTAGAAAGAACACAGGTGGTGATATTCATTGTTTTGAGTTCGCCAAGGAGCTCCGGAATGCCGTTGTAGGGTTTGGTGTTGAAAGAAACATCTCTATCATATGCTTTGTTGTAGAACTTAAACATTTTGTCGAAATATTCTTCTTTGTCGGCTCCCACACGGTCTATCATTCGCTCAATCAAAACCTTGGCTCCGTTGCCTGCAAGATATTTGTATTCTTCGGGATTGATTGATTCAAAACCAAATTCGTTAAGGGTCAGATTACAATAGTAGCTTATGGTGGGTATGGTGTCGAGCAGGGTGCCGTCAAGATCAAATATACACGCTTTTATCATCTGTTTACTCCTCTTTCTCTTTGGCGGCTTTGATTTCGTCAAGAATTTCTTTTAGTTCCTCTTCGCCAAATTCATATTTTTCGGGGCAGAAATGGCACACCATTTCGGCTTTGCCGTCCTCCTCGATAATGGCTTCCAATTCTGTTTCGCCAACAGATGCAAGTACCTTCCGCACACGCTCTCTTGAACAGTTGCACTTGTAGCAAACATCTGTTTTTTCGGTAAAATGAAAATCAAAGCCACTTAGTGCTACACCGATTATCTCTTCGATGTTCATTCCATTCTCCAGCATATCGGTGATGCTTGTTATGTTTTTGATGTTTTCTTCGAGCTTATCAATTGTTTCGTCGGATGCTCCGGGCATAACCTGAATGATAAATCCGCCGGAGTTTTTAACCGACAAATCTTTATTCACAAGCACTCCCAACGCAACCACAGACGGTACCTGCTCGGAAATGGCAAAATATTTTGCCAGATCGTCGCCAACCTCGCCGCTGACAAGGGGGATTTTGCCGATGTAGGGTTCTTTGAGACCAAGGTCGGTGATAACCGTCAAAAAACCGTCGGTGCCAATGGCACCACCAACATCAAGCTTGCCGGAAGAATTGAGAGGCAAGTCTATTGCGCCGTTGCCAACATAACCTTTAACTGTGCAATCCGGCCCCGACACTGCCAAAACTCTGCCAAGGGGTCCCGAACCTGTCATTTGCAAAGTGATAAGGTCTTTTTCGCCTTTTAGCATTGCACCCATCATTGAGGCTGCTGTGAGAAGTCTGCCAAGAGCTGCAGTTGCAACGGGTGAAGTGGAATGATATGCTCTTGCAGTCTCAACAGTTTGGGTGGTCAGGCACCCAAACGCTCTGATGGTGCCGTCTTCGCTTACTGCTCTGACTAAATAATCTTTCATATTTTTCTCCTAAAATTCACAAAATTGTATTGCATCAAACCCAATGCGAACTAATAGTCAAAAATGTAGGGGTCGATGCCCACATCGACCCAAAGATTTTTTCACTTTACGGGCGGATGTGGGCATCCGCCCCTACATCATTAATTATTTGTGTGCATTAATAGTTTAACGCAATTAACTTTTGCAACGTGCTTTAATCAGGACAAATCCTGAACGTAAATTGTTCTAACTTCGTCGGAAGCTGCAACTTCTGCTTTGGGAGCAGGATTGTTGCGTGCTTCGAGGAAGGTTTTGGCAACCTGCGGGAAGAGCGCATAGCTGAGCACATCTTCTTCACACTTGATAAGGTCGCCTGCTTCTGCTTTGTATTTTTCGAGTTCGGGCTCGAGAAGGTCGGCAGGTCTTACGGTGATAACTTCATCGTTGCCGATAGCCTTTTTGCGAACTTCTTCGTTTACTTCAGCGGGAAGCTGACCATATTCACCACGAAGGAGGCCTTTGGACTCTTTGGTTATCATTTTGTATCTTTCACCGGAGAGAACGTTGAGCACTGCCTGAGTGCCGACAATCTGGCTGGTGGGAGTAACAAGAGGAGGATAACCAAAGTCTTTTCTTACTCTGGGCACTTCGGCAAGCACTTCATAGTATTTATCTTCAGCATTGTTTTGTTTGAGCTGAGAAATAAGGTTTGAAAGCATACCGCCGGGAACCTGATAAAGAAGTGTGTTGGCATCAACGTTAAGAACCTTGGGATCAAGGCTTCCTCTTTCTTTGAGTTCAGAAGCAATGCCACGGAAGTGTTTTGCCGCACGGCTGAGGATTTCAAGATCGAGGCCGGTGTCGCGTTCGGTGCCTTTCATTGTTGCAACCATAGATTCGGTTGAGGGGTTACTTGTGCCGTTTGCCATTGGTGAAAGAGCACAGTCAACAATGTCTACGCCTGCCTGAGCAGCCATAAGGTTTGTCATATCGCCTGTGCCGGCTGTGTTGTGAGTGTGAAGGTGAATCGGCACGCTAACATTTTCTTTGAGCTTTTTAACGAGGCTGTAAGCATCGTAGGGCAAAAGAAGGTTTGCCATATCTTTGATACAAATTGTATCGGCACCCATTTTTTCGAGCTGGCAAGCAAGCTTAACAAAGTAATCTTCATTGTGAACAGGGCTTGTGGTGTAGCTGATTGCAGCCTCACACATTCCGCCGTATTCTTTAACAAACTTGATTGCAGCCTCAAGGTTACGGGGATCGTTGAGCGCGTCAAACACTCTTACAACGTCAATTCCGTTTTCGATAGACTTTTTGCAGAATGCCTCTACAACATCGTCTGCATAGTGCTTGTAGCCGAGAATGTTCTGACCGCGGAAAAGCATCTGCAGCCTTGTTTTGGGCATATGTTTTTTGATGGTGCGAAGTCTTTCCCATGGGTCTTCGTTAAGAAATCTCATGCAGGAGTCGAAGGTTGCACCGCCCCAGCACTCAACAGACCAATAACCAACCTCGTCAAGGTCTTTGAGAGCAGGAATCATATCTTCAATTTTCATACGTGTTGCTGCCTGAGACTGGTGAGCATCACGAAGAATAGTGTCGGTAATATATAATTTAGACATATTGTACCTCCATTAAATTTTGTTTTCTTATTTTGCAAGCATTGCAATAAGAGCACCGGCAGCAATTGCAGAGCCGATTACGCCTGCAACGTTGGGGCCCATAGCGTGCATAAGGAGGAAGTTGGAAGGATTCTCATCCTGACCAACCTTCTGAGAAACACGGGCTGCCATAGGAACAGCCGACACGCCTGCAGAACCAATAAGAGGATTGATTTTGTTCTTTAAGAACAGGTTCATAAACTTTGCAAGGAGCACACCGCACCCTGTGGCAACACCGAATGCAACAACGCCCATAACAATGATTTTGATTGTCTGGAGGCTGAGGAAGGTGTTGGCTGTGGCTGTGGCACCAACGGAAATTCCGAGGAATATGGTTACGATGTTCATAAGCTCGTTCTGAACAGTTTTGGAAAGTCTCTCGCAAACTCCGCACTCTTTGAGAAGGTTACCAAGCATAAGGCATCCAACGAGGGGAGCTGCTGAGGGAACAAGAAGTGCAACAAAGATTGTTACAACAATGGGGAATATGATTTTTTCTTTCTGAGATACAGCTCTGAGAGCTTTCATTTCGATCTGGCGTTCTTTCTTTGTGGTTAAGAGCTTCATAATGGGAGGCTGAATAACCGGAACAAGCGCCATGTAGGAATAAGCTGCAACCGCAATAGGTCCTAAAAGGTGGGGAGCAAGCTTGGATGTAACAAAAATAGCTGTGGGGCCATCGGCACCGCCGATTATACCGATTGAGCCTGCCTCTGCAGGAGTGAAGCCAAGGTAGTAGGCACCGATATAGGTTGCAAAAATACCAACCTGAGCTGCCGCACCTAAAAGAAGGCTCTTGGGGTTTGCAATGAGGGGACCGAAGTCGGTCATGGCACCAACACCGACAAAAATAAGGCAAGGATAAATGCCAAGCTTAACACCGAGATAAAGTATGTCGATAAGACCGGGTGTTATGGCATTGGAAGCTCCAAAGAGGTTCCAGTGAACGTGACCGCCTGCAAAGAGCTCTTCGTGGAACACTTCCGAACCCATAAGGTTTGTGAGAAGCATACCAAAAGCGATTGGCAAAAGAAGAAGAGGCTCAAACTTCTTAACAATGGCAAGATAGAAAAGAACACATGAAATGATAATCATAACAAGTGATTTCCAG
>SVJL01000097.1 GCA_015068985.1 Oscillospiraceae bacterium | reverse complement strand
GCCCAACCGTCACCACCGAATACCCACTGTGACTTCTTAACGAGGAAGTCTGTTCTGTCGGCAATCTGTTTGATGATAGCGTCGTTCTTATCTGCATTTGCAAGAGCAGCTTCAACTTTTGCTGCTGCTGCAATTGATTCTTCAGCATTGTCTTTGCCTGCAATCCAAGCTTTGAACGCATCTGCAAGTTCTGCACTGCAGCCGGCTTCAATTGCCTGGTTCATGAGAGAAGCAAGGTTCTTTCTGTTTTTCTTAACAGCAAGCACCATACCAAGACCAAACTCAGCGTTATCTTCAAAGAGTGAGTTAGCCCAAGCAGGACCTTTGCCTTCAGCGTTTTTGCAGTAAGGCATTGAAGGAGCAGAGCCACCCCAGATTGAAGTACAACCTGTAGCGTTTGCAACCATCATTCTGTCGCCAAAGAGCTGAGTGATGAGTTTGATATAAGGTGTTTCACCACAGCCTGCACAAGCACCTGAGAATTCGAGGAGCGGAGTTGCAAACTGAGAGTTTTTGATGTTTTTGCTGATATCGATGTCTTTCTGTTTTGAAGGAACGCTCATAGCGTATTCCCAGTTGGGAGCTTCGATTTCGGATACAGCATCGATAGGTGTCATCTTGAGAGCCTGTACTTTTTCAGGACATACGTTTGCACATACGCCACAGCCAAGACAGTCAAGGGGAGATACCTGCATTCTGAATTCCATACCTTTGAAGCCTGTTGCAGCTTTTGTTACAAAGTTTGCAGGAGCAGCAGCCTTTTCTTCTTCTGTGAGGAGAACAGGTCTGATTGCAGCGTGAGGACAAACGAGTGAACACTGGTTACACTGGATACATTTGTCAACATCCCAAACGGGAACGCTAACTGCAACGCCTCTCTTTTCGTATCTGGAAGTGCCGGTTTCGAATGTGCCGGCTTCTTTGTCGTCGCCAACAAATGTGCTAACAGGGAGCTTGTAGCCTCTCTGAGCATTAACAGGAGCAACGATATCGGTGATGAATGCGGGAACATCAGCTTTTACAGCTTCTTCGTCTTTTGCATCTTTCCATGAAGCAGGAACTTTAACTTCGTGGAGAGCTTCGATAGCACCGTCAACTGCGTCGCAGTTCATCTTAACAATTTCGTCACCTTTTTTGCCATAGGTCTTTTTGATTGCTGCTTTGATGAGTTCAACAGCCTGTTCAAAAGGAATAACATTGGCAAGTTTAAAGAATGCACTCTGAGTTACCATGTTGATTCTTGTCTGACCAAGACCAACTTTAACAGCAACATCAACAGCGTTGATTGTGTAGAATTTAATATCGTTTTCGGCGATGTATCTCTTCATAGCTGCGGGGAGCTTTTCTTCGAGCTCTGCATCTGACCATACGCAGTTAAGAAGGAATGTGCCGCCTTTTTTGAGACCTTCGAGAATATCATACTGATATACATATGCAGGTTTGTGACAAGCAATGTAGTCAGCTTCGTCGAGGAGGTAGGTTGATTTGATGGGCTTTTTACCAAATCTTAAGTGAGACATGGTTACGCCGCCTGATTTTTTGGAGTCGTAATCAAAATATGCCTGTGCATAAAGATCGGTGTTGTCACCAATGATTTTGATTGCGTCTTTGTTGGCACCAACAGTACCGTCGGAACCGAAGCCCCAGAACTTACAACGTGTTGTGCCCTCGGGAGCAGCGTTGATTCTTTCGCCAAGCTCAAGAGAGAGGTTGGTAACATCATCAACAATACCGATGGTGAAGCCGTTTTTGGGCTGTGCAGCATCGAGGTTGTTAAATACAGCAACGAGCTGTGTGGGAGTGGTGTCTTTGGAACCGAGACCATAGCGTCCGCCAACGATAATGGGAGCATCAGCTTTGCCTGCAAAGAGGTTGCAAACGTCGAGATAGAGGGGTTCGCCAAGAGCACCGGGTTCTTTTGTTCTGTCGAGAACTGCAATCTTTTTAACAGTTGCAGGAAGAACATCGAAGAAATATTTTGCGCTGAAAGGACGATAGAGGTGAACTTTAATAACACCAACCTTCTGACCCAGAGCATTGAGATAGTCAACAGTTTCTTCCAAAGCTTCACAAACAGAACCCATAGCGATGATAACTTTTTCAGCATCAGCGGCACCATAGTAGGTGAAAGGAGCATATTCTCTGCCTGTAACTTTGGTGATTTCTTTCATATAGTCAGCTACGATGTCGGGAAGAGCATCATAGTATTTGTTAGCAGCTTCTCTGCCCTGGAAGTAGATATCGGAGTTCTGAGCTGTACCTCTGAGAACGGGGTGCTCAGGATTGAGAGCGCGATCTTTAAATTCTTTGATAGCGTCCATATCTACGAGGCCTTTGAGAACGTCATAGTCCATAACTTCGATTTTCTGAATTTCGTGAGAAGTTCTGAAACCGTCGAAGAAGTGAACAAAGGGAACTCTGCCTTTGATGGATGCAAGGTGAGCAACACCGCCGAGATCCATTGTTTCCTGAACAGAACCGGAAGCGAGCATTGCAAAGCCTGTCTGACGGCAAGCCATAACGTCCTGATGGTCACCGAAAATGTTGAGTGCGTGAGCAGCTATAGCTCTGGCACTAACGTGGAATACGCAAGGAAGGAGTTCACCTGCGATTTTGTACATGTTGGGTATCATAAGAAGAAGACCCTGAGATGCTGTGAATGTTGTGGTCAGAGCACCTGCCTGAAGTGAACCGTGAACTGCACCTGCAGCACCGGCTTCAGACTGCATTTCAACAACGTCTACAACTTCGCCGAAAATGTTTTTCTGACCTTGAGCGCTCCATTCATCAACAACTTCTGCCATTGTGGATGAAGGAGTGATAGGATAGATAGCTGCAACTTCGGAGAACGCATACGCGCAATGAGCAGCAGCATTGTTACCATCCATGGTTTTGAATTTCTTTGCCATTTTTTTACCTCCTGTAAAGATTTATAATATAAATGTATTATAACATATATACACATACGTATTGATTATAGCACACTAAAAAGGATTTTTCAATATCTTTTTAACATCTTTCTGATGATTTTTTAACAAAATAAAATTATGCTTAGGCTTAATAAAATAGGTAAAATGACAAAAACTCTTCTACCAATTGATATATTTTAATATTGTAAGAAACGCAATTTTATGTTATAATTATAAAAAACTTTGTGGAGAAGCTAATGAAAAATAAAATCTCATTTATAATTTTGTTTGTATTGCAAGGATTGATGATTATTCCGGCAGCCGTTGCGATAGTTCCGCTTGTTTTTTCAATAGCAAATTTTATAAATTCTGACTGGACACATCTTAATCAAATTATCCTGAATTTTATAGAGGTACTCAACTACATCATAATTGTTATGTATATAGTCACATACATAATATCTGTTTCAAAAAGTATTGACAAAAGAAAGATTTCACTTATAAGTTTTATGCCATTATGTCATATGGCGGCTATAGTATTTTTTGTACTCTTATACATACAAATACACAAATTATTATACTATTAATTTTTGGAGGAACATCAAATGGCACTTGACGGCATTGTAATTTCCGCACTGGCAAAGGAGTGCGAAAAAAGAATGGTCGGAGCAAGAATAGACAAAATCCATCAGCCCGAAAAAGACGAGCTGATAATTGGACTTCGTGCTCCCGGAGACGCATTGAAGCTACTCATTTGTGCAAATCCGTCGTTTCCGAGATTTCACATAACAAACTCTCAGAAAGAAAACCCCGAAAAGCCTCCGATGTTTTGTATGCTGCTCAGAAAACACATATCGGGCGGAAAAATCCTATATGTACGTCAGGAAGGCTTTGAAAGAATTGTGCGAATCGGCATTGAAAGCTACGATGAGCTTGGGTACCTTTCGGAAAAGCATCTTATTATAGAAATAATGGGCAAACATTCAAACATTATTCTTACCGACAAAGACGACAAGATTCTTGACTCTATAATTCACGTTGACCTTTCGGTTTCGAGTGTACGTCAAGTATTGCCCGGTCTACCCTATTTTGCACCACCTGAGCAAGGCAAAAAGAACCCCCTTGATGCAACAAGAGACGATATTGCATTTGACCTTAGTCACGACGATTTGCCCGTGTGGAAGCAGATTATGAACGCTTATCAGGGCATAAGCCCTCTTGTGGCAAGAGAAGCCGTGTATCGAGGTGTGGGCCTTGGCGAGATTATGGGGCCTGAAGCCAGCCACGACGACCTTGAAAAAATTACTCTGAACTTTTTTGCAATTATGGAAGATATGAAAGAGGGTGCATATAACCCCTGTGTCATATCCGACAAACAAACCAAAAAAATGCTTGATTTTTGTGCGATAGACATTGCACAATATGGCTCGGGTGCAAACATAGAGCACTATCCGTCTATGAGTGAAGCCGTGGAAAGCTTCTATATGAAAAAAGCAAGCTCGGAGAGCATACGGCAAAAATGCGGCGACCTTTCAAAAACCGTTGCCACCAACCTTGACCGATGCCGCAAAAAGCTTCAGCTTCAGGGCGAGATTCTTGCAAAGGCTGCCAAAAGAGACAAATACAAAATCTATGGAGACCTTATCACCGCAAACATATATCAGATAAGTCAGGGCATGGAGGAAGTGCGGGTTATAAACTTTTATTCCGAAAATGCCGAGGAAGTGACCATTCCTCTCAAAACCGACATCACGCCTGCCAAAAATGCCCAGAGGTATTATCAGAAATATAACAAAGAAAAAACTGCCGAAGCCGAAACCCTAAAGCAGAAAAAGCTCAACGAAATTGAGATTGATTATTTAGAATCGGTTCAGGAGGCAATTTTGAAGGCAGAAACCGGTGCTGAGGTTGTGCAGATAAGAGATGAACTTATTGAAGAGGGATATCTGAAGAACCGTGGCAGGCTTTTGAAGAAAAAGAAAAAAGAACAAATAACACCAATGCACTTTGTGAGCGACGACGGATATGACATTTATGTTGGCAAAAACAACAAGCAAAACGACTATGTGACATTGAAGCTTTCAAGAAGCACCGACATATGGTTTCACACAAAAGGCATACACGGCTCTCACACAATTGTTAAGTGTGATGATGCAATGCAGGTGCCCGACAGAACCTATATGCAGGCAGCACGCCTCGCAGCATATTACTCAAAGGGCAGAAGCTCCGAGAGTGTGCCTGTTGATTACACCGAGGTTAAAAACGTGAAAAAACCCTCCGGTGCAAAACCCGGTATGGTGATTTATGTCAGCTACAACACACTATACGTTACCCCCGACGAAGAAGAGGCACAACGCCTCAGATTATAGTGTTTTTTGCTGTATTTGCACATAAATACGGTCAATATTGACAAATTATCCGCATATTTCAATAAAATTGAAATTGGGTATTGATTTTTTTAAAAGTGTGTGATATAATTTCAATTACTGATGATTAATTGAGCAATGGAGGTGAATATATTGCCTAATATTAAATCCGCTAAAAAAAGAGTTAAAGTTATTGCTTCTAAAACTCTCAAAAACCAGATGATTAAATCTAATCTCAAAACTTGCATAAAGAACTTTGAAGCTCTTGCTGACAAAGCTGACAAAGCAAACGCTGTTGAAGCTTGCAAATTAGCATTCAAGAGAATCGACCAGGCTGTTGCAAAGGGTATCCTTCACAAAAACACTGCAGCCAGAAAAAAAGCTCAGCTTGCAATTAAGCTCAATAAAATCGGTGCATAATCAATTTTTTAGAGAGCAAACCTTCCCATTGCGGAAGGTTTTTTGTTTTGCACGAAAAAACCGCATCACATTGCTATACTGCTTTGTGATGCGGTTTTTTATTTTTGTTAAATTTCAAAATATTCTTTTGCGCCGTCTATGGCACTGTTTAGATACGAAACCCATTCGTCAGGATTAACAAATGCATTTTTGTCGCCTGCAATCAGTTTTTCATATTTTTCTTTTGCGTTGTTTTGTGCCATATGGTTGCCAACATAAATATCTACGTGTTCTTCTTTGAGCTTTTCCATTGAACCAACAAAAATCTGTGGCATATCAAGTGGCAGACCTTTTTCTTTCAGGTACCACTCTTCCATAGAATTGAGTCCTGCACCGCCATGAATGCCCACACGCAAGGTTATGTCGTTTTCGCACACGTTAAAGAAGTACGACATTGCCCCCTCAGTGTGACCGGGAGTGGCAACACATTTTATGACTGTTGAACCGATTTTTATTTCGTCACCGTCCAAAAGGCAAACATCAGGTTCGAAAAAGCCGTCAAATTCGAGCTTCATTTCCTCTGCAAAAGAAAGATTTGCCTCTCCTGTGCAGCAAGCTCTGTCGGGAGTGCCGATGTAGGTTTTGGCACCTGTCATATTAACCAGCGACTTTGTTGCACCGAAATGGTCAATGTGGGCATGGGTGTGAAATATGTGGCGGATGTCTTTGGGATTAAAACCAAGCTCCCACATATTCTGAATGACCAGATAAAGGCTTTCCTGATAGCCTGTGTCAAAAAGCACGATGCCGTCGTCGGTTTTGAGCAGATGGGTTGATGCCTTATAATTGCCGAGAGAATACAGATTCCCGTAAACTTTAAACGGTGGAAAGGTGGAATCCCAGTTTTTTCTCATAGTTGTTCTCCTTTTACATGGTGTAGCATAAGTTGGGTGACGATAATGAAGACAACACGCCAACCATATGTTTTTTTCGCTTTTGGTGCTTATCTTTTCTGCGAAATTTTAAAAATCTGCATTTTTTGCCGAACAAAAATTAACTCCGGCTATCAGCCGTCG
>SVJL01000096.1 GCA_015068985.1 Oscillospiraceae bacterium | reverse complement strand
AAATTGCCTCCGGCAGCTAAATTGTGCTTCGCACAGCTAAAAGGCAAATTTTATTTAGCTGCACTTTAGTGCTATTTAGCTATTGAGCAAAGCGAAATAATTTAGCTTTGAGCTTTAGCAGTTGCGTTAGTATCCGAACCCGTTTTGGGTGCGTGTTTTTACGCCACTGCATCGTTAAAATACTCGCAAATGCGTCAGCATTAGCTGCGTTTTTGCCTTACATTGACGCAAAAACACAGCTCCGAAAATTCTTTGAACCTAAAACAAAGAAAAATTGTGACTTTTCAAGGCGGAAGGTCGAAGGAATACTGGCGTATTTCGAGACCGACAACGAAGAAAAGGTACTATTTTTCTTGTTTTAGGCGAGCTCGGATACTCACGCAACTGCTTAGGCTCAAAATTTAGCTAAACAATAATTTGCAATATAACTCATTCTATTCAAACTCTACGTCAAAAATTGCAACTCCACAGGGGGGCACCTTGGCAATGAAGCCTTCGGGTTTTTGATCTCTTTCCATACCGATGAGGATTGAATCTGCTTTTGCCCCGTCGAGCTTTGAAATATTTGGGTCGGGAGGATACACAAACCTTACCGGCATCACAGGATATTTGCTCACTGATTTGACCGACTTCAAAGTTTTTGAACACATAATTTTGCTTCTCATATAGTAGTTCACTCGGTTATACACATACACTCTGTATGTGCCGTCTGCCATAATCATGGGCAAAAGCAGAGCATCGTCTGATGCAAAAAGCGAAGTGCCGGCAGCGTTTATAACCATTGCACACACTTTCCAGAACTCTTCCGACACTCCTCTGAAGAGCATATGTGTTCTAAAGAATGACGGGTCTTCCCACTGTGTTACATCTGTGCACTCACAAATTTTTTCGCCGCTGATTTCGGTTTCAATGTCATCAAAGGCACCTTGGGGAGCATTGAGCACAAACACGCAAAGCTCATATGTTGCAAGGCTGTCTTTTATGCATATGTCGCATTTGATGCCCGAATTTGCAATATATTCATATGGAGCGATGCCAATAACCGGAGCTTTATTATATGCAAGGATAGCCTTTTGCTCGTCTTCTGCCATAAGATCAAAGTTTGGTGCAATTATTGCAGTGCTGAGACTATCTATATCTTCTGCTCTTGCCACTGCACCAATTGACGCATTGCGGTTTTTAAGCTCATACATCAGCTTATGAGCAGATGCACGGCGGGTGTTTATGTACTCGGTGAGCATATCGTTGTATTCATTGTCGGACCATATATATGTTGGGCAAAGCACTTCGTGCGGCAGGTCTTTGTAGGCAAGATTAGCACGCTCTCTTATGGCTGTCCATTCATCTTCGACGATGCCATCGCCCAATGTTATCATATATCCGCTTACCGAATTGTGATATCCGTCTTTGTCTTTTCGATATATCGAGCCCTGAGTATACATGGTTCTGTCGAGTCTGGTTGGAGCGTGATGCAAAATATCCCACTCCTCAGTGCAGTCTTTCACTCCAAGAAGTGCAAGCAGCTTATTGTTGGGTGCGTAAGCATCCATAAGCTGAGCCATTGTGATAAATTTGTTGAACACATCACCCTGCTTTCCTATAAGCTCAATGCTGTCGCACACTGCCTCTGCCACAATAATGTCAACACCGGCTTGATATAGCTTTCTGTAGTCTATGCCATATCTGTAAAGAGCTTCAAAGGGATCGGAGCACCAGGCATTATTAATCATAATTTTTTTGCCTTTTGCGTGCAGTGCGGTGGCAACCTTACCCCAGAACTTTTCCCATCTCCACACATAAAACTCTATCCATTCTTTGCGCAGGCTATGCCATATCCATTGGTGACGTGCGTCTATGTCGGACTGCTCGTCAAACCCAAGTCTTGCTTTGATGTGGTCGGGGTAATCAATGTTTGAATATGTAACAAACTGGTCGAGCATATCGGCTGAAAAATCGCCATTTGATATTGAATGCTCGGGAGGGCAGAAAAAGTCGGACACATGAAGCCCTGCAAAGCCATAGTCATCGAGTGCTTTCGAGATTTTTTCACAGAAGAAATCTTCATAATATGTACCATCTGCAAAACGCTTGAGCACGTTGAGATTCATTTTGCCGTTGCATCCAAAAGACAAAAGCTCACTATGGTCACTTTGCCATTCATAGTGGCGTGTGTTATAAAGATAAACGCCCATTACGCCAAGGTAAGCGTCAACGCCATGGCGGGCAAGCTCGTGGGCAAGGGTGCGTAAATCATAGTTTGTCCAAGGCTGTCTTTCTCTGAATTCGTTTGCCGGCACTCCATAGTATGAGCAGTTATCGGTGTTGAGCACAAACTCAGAGTCCATGCCTTCGTGTTGGTTTATGATGTCGGGATGAAACAAAAAAACCGACATAGTTTCGGGAATAAATCCCGCCTTGTCGAGGTATTCACTAACGCCCTTGTCTTCCTGATACTTATCGAATCCGATTAGCGGCATCCATATGCTGTGTCTGCTTTTTTTCATTTTTAAACCTCCGATAAATTCTTTTACAAAATATTATAATTTGTAGTATTGTATTCAAATTATATACTGCAAATTTTTTTATATCAATGTTATATCAGGACTTTAAATTGCCGTTTTTGGACACTTTTTATTTGTTGTTATTGACAAGCAAAACAAACTTTGATATACTACATATCAAAATTTATTTGGCAAGGAGACAAATGAAATGGATAAGAAAAATTACGGTGACAACAGAATTATCATTGTTTGCGGAAAATATGAGGGAATAAACAAAAAATGTGCCGATTATCTCTATGGAGAAATAGCACATTTGGTTCCCTATATATTAACTGTGACCGAAGCGGAAAAGCTTAGCGATGAACAAGAAAATTATTACAACATCATTGCCGTTGGCACTCCGGAGAGCAACCCTTATATAGCTTTGCTTTGCCAAAACAATCTTATTCATACACCCTCAAAAAAAGAAGAATACACCATTAAGGTTTTTGACAATCCGAAAAACAATGACAGACAAATTTTTGCTTTGTGTGGCAGTGATTTGAACGGTGCACTGTATGCAATATCGGAATTTTGCTCAAGCTATTTGCCGCAAGCTGAACTCAACCATGACCACAACAATTATTTTACTGTACCATTCACTTCCAAAATGCCGGAGGCTGACATATGCGAAGCTCCCCAAATTTGCGAAAGAGGTATATGGACATGGGGACATGTTATATTTGATTACAAAAAATTCATTAAAAATATGGTTCGACTCAAAATGAACACCATCATCATCTGGAATGACCACGCACCTCTCAACGCTTTGGAAATAGTAGAATATGCACACTCATTCGGCATAAGCGTTATATGGGGCATTTCGTTCGGGTGGGGATATGACTATGACATATCAAGTGATGAAGGTCTCGAAAAAATAATAGATGCGGCTGTGTCGGATTATGAAACAAACTACGCTCACCTGGGCGGAGACGGCATATACTTTCAAACTTTTACCGAAACAAACGACGAAAGCAAGGATGGCCTCAGCATTGCGGCACAAGCTGTACACTTTGTTAATATGGCAAAACAGATTGTAGACAAGCGTCTGGGCAACATACGCTTACAATTTGGTCTGCATGCAACAAGTGTCAAAAACAATCTCGGTGATATTGCCGGAACAAACAAAGATGTTGAAATAGTATGGGAGGATTGCGGTGCTTTCCCCTTTGCATACATCCCTCGCAATATCGAAAACTTTGAGGAAAGCTGCGAATTTGTTAAAAAAGCGGCGGTACTCAGAGGTGATGGCGAAAAATTTTCGGTTGTGTTAAAAGGGCTCACCTGCCTTGACTGGACAATTTTTGAGCATCAAAAAGGCTCATACATTATGGGAATCAACAAAGAAGAAGCCATTCAGGCACGCCTTAGCCGCAAGCAAAAAATCTGGCACTATGTTAACAGCTATTGGATCAGAAATGCCGACAAAGCACAGAAAATGATACAAGTGATGAAAAATGCAACAGCCGGCGAAATGATGATGACGGCACTCATTGAAGACGGAATGTTTGAGGAAAAAATCAATTACGGTGCCTCTGTTATGGCACAAATTATGTGGAATTGCGAAAAAAACATAAAAGATATTATGTGTGATGCAGCACTTATTCCTGATATAGTTATATAAACGCAAAATGGGTTGCCGCAAGCTGAGAATCTAAAATCTCAATTTGTGACAACCCATTTTTACTATTTATTTCTTTTTACGGATGTGCGATATTTTGCCGGAGTATTTCCTTCAATTGCCTTAAACCGTTTGATAAGAGAAGCCACATCAGGAAAGCCTACAGCTTCAGCAATATCTGAAAGTCCAAGATTTGTTTCGGCTAAAAGCTTGCAAACGTATTTGTTTTTTTCCATTTTAATATATTCTGCGGGGCTCTGACCCAGATGCTCATTAAAAATTCGCCCGAGCTGTTTTGTTGATATATACACAGCTTTTGCAACATCAACAGTTGTGATAGGAACAGATATATTATCTTTAATGAATTTGATCGCAACATCAACTCTTTTGTCGGCAGTAAACTCTACCCTATTAACATCATAATTTTTGGTAATAACATTACACACTTCGATTATATAGCAAACAGCAAGCTCAAATAGCATATTATTTTTGTCGTGAATACTACTTTTTTTAATATCAAGCAGGATATTAAAAAGCTTTGTCATTCGTGCACTGCACTTATACGGAACAGGGTTTTTCATTGCTCTTATTGCGCTCACATAAAAATCATCCTTATTGTCTTTGACGGCGTTTAGTTCAAATGAAATAAGAATCTTTTTAAAATCTTCACTTTCGCTTGTGATTGAATGTTTCAGCGAGGGAGGAATCAGAATGAACTGATTTTTTGCAACCGAAAGAGTTCTGCCATCTTCGAGCATAGTTTCCATTTCACCTTCAAGCACCAGATGAAACTCGTAAACAGAATGTGAATGCACAACGTTCAGTTGCCTTTTTTCTCTGTTTGTTGCACCATAATAACCACACAGTTTAAAATATATCAGATCAATATTGCACCTGTCGGATTCGTATACGGTTGTGCAATTGTTTTGTTTTGATATTATTGTCAAATTACGGTTGTTCATTATATCACCCCATTGCATCTACGACAATTCATATAAGGATTTAAAAGCATATTATTCTCCGAGAAACTCTTCTAAAATCTTTACTGCTTCTTCGATACATCCATCGCATGAACGAAGTTGCCTGCATTTGATTTCACCACACAAAATTGTGCCAACCCTGTGTTCAAACTCCTCCATAAGTTTGCGTGCAAAATCATAGCTTGCTTTTTTGTTTGTTTCGGGCAGCTTATCAAGACCGAAGCTTTTGAATCCTCCGGTCACTAAAACCATTGCACTCACGGCACCACAAACTCCCTGCGTGCCGCCCATACCACCGCCAAATGCTTCTGTAAGAGTGAAAAGCTCATCTTCGCTATATCCCAATTTGTGAGCAAAAACACAGGCAACCGCCTGTGCACAGTTATATCCTTTTTTGTGGTTTTCTACCGCTTTTTCACATCTGTTCATTTTATTTCTCTCCTTTATTATCAATACAGGGTATAAGAATGTACAAAACAATACACTCAATAAATATCAAGAATTAAGTTCACGCATATCACCCATTCATATTATATACATCGTTTTCCCAAAAGTCAATGTTTGTTGCAGATTTGCCTGACCTATTTTCAGGCAAAAAATTATTGTTGAAAAGCTAATAACTTTATGGTAAAATTTATACATAATCCATATTGGAGGTACGACAATGAGCAAAGAAAGGTTTATTGAAATATATAATCAACACATAAAACGCGAGGGTGCCGACAAGCTATTGGCATACCTTTGTGACAACAGTGACTTTTTTACAGCACCTGCAAGTGCACGATTTCATTCAAGCTACACAGGCGGTCTATGCCGGCACAGTTTAAATGTGTATGAATGTTTGGCAGACTATATGGCAAGAGAAAGAGTGCAAAATCGGTACAATCTTAATGCATCAGATGAAACAATTGCAATTGTTTCGTTACTTCACGACCTTTGCAAAATTAACACCTACAAACCATCAATACGAAACGTAAAAGATGAGTCGGGTGTGTGGCGCCAGGTGCCGTCGTTTTCGTATGATGACAAGCTCCCTTATGGACACGGTGAAAAATCGGTCTACATTATTTCGGGATATATGAAGCTTACAAGAGAAGAAGCCTTTGCCATAAGATATCATATGGGATTTTCGGGCAACGAGGACAAAGGTAATGTTGGTTCTGCTTTTGAAATGTTTCCTTTAGCATTTGCACTTTCCACTGCCGATATGGAAGCTACATATTTTATGGAACCTTCAGAAAACAATATTTAGGCAAACAAGAAAAGCGGCTTCGCCGCACCGCCTGCGGCGGAAGTGCGGAGCCGCTTTTCTTAAGCCATGTGCATTTTTGAAAAGCTTTGCTTTTCAAAAAAATTTGCACGGCAATATAATCAAAGTTTTTACTGCATAGAAATGAAATTTCCTATACAGTAAAAAAGGGCTATCTCTTTAAACAAACAGTAGCCATTGGAGCATTATTCGAACTCCGATTTTAAGATACAAAAATCGCTCTTATTTTCACCAAAATGCTCGATAATCCGTCAGGATTACCTGTGCTTTTGGCCTAATAATAACAATTTTTGATAATCTTAAAATTCTACGACCTAAAAGCTTAGTATTTTTGAGTAATTTTAGGTGCGGAGAA
>SVJL01000095.1 GCA_015068985.1 Oscillospiraceae bacterium | reverse complement strand
ACACTCAGGAGCAGGTTGACAAAATTTTTCTCGCTGCTGCCTCTGCTGCTAACAAGGCAAGAATTCCCCTTGCAAAAATGGCAGTTGAAGAAACCGGAATGGGCGTTGTGGAAGATAAGGTTATAAAAAACAACTATGCTTCCGAATATATATATAACGCCTACAAAAACACAAAAACTTGCGGAATCATTGAAGAAGACAAGGCGTTTGGCACAAAGAAAATTGCCGAACCAATTGGCGTTGTTGCTGCAGTTATTCCAACAACAAACCCAACTTCAACAGCAATTTTTAAATGCTTGCTTGCTCTTAAAACAAGAAATGCCATTATAATTTCTCCTCACCCGAGAGCAAAAAACTGCACAATTGCAGCAGCTAAGCTTGTGCTTGAAGCTGCAGTTGAAGCGGGTGCTCCCGAAGGTGTTATCGACTGGATTGATGTTCCAAGCCTTGATTTGACCAACACAGTTATGAAAGAAGCCGATATTATCCTTGCAACAGGCGGTCCCGGAATGGTTAAAGCTGCATATTCGAGCGGAAAGCCTGCTCTTGGTGTTGGTGCCGGAAATACCCCTGCAATCATTGACGACACAGCCGACATTTTGCTTGCCGTTAACTCCATTATTCACTCAAAAACTTTCGATAACGGTATGATTTGTGCATCGGAACAGTCGGTCATCGTGCTCGAAAGTATTTATGATATGGTTAAAGAAGAATTTGCAACACGCGGTTGCTATTTTCTAAGCGACAGAGAAACTGAGCAGGTTAGAAAAACAATTATCATTAACGGTGCACTCAACGCCAAAATAGTAGGTCAGAGTGCAAGCAAAATTGCCAAGCTTGCCGGAATAAGTGTTCCTGAAGGAACAAAAATTCTCATCGGCGAGGTTGAGTCGGTTGATATTTCGGAAGAATTTGCTCACGAAAAGCTTTCTCCGGTTCTTGCAATGTATAAGGCAAAAGATTTTAATGATGCACTCGATAAGGCAGAAAGACTTGTTGAAGACGGCGGTTTTGGTCACACTTCTTCTGTGTATCTTAACGAAGTTACCGAAACAGAAAAAATAAACACTTTTGCATCAAGAATGAAAACCTGTCGTATTTTGGTTAACACTCCTTCTTCCCACGGCGGTATCGGTGACCTCTACAACTTCAAGCTTGCTCCCTCGCTTACACTCGGCTGTGGCTCATGGGGCGGAAACTCGGTATCTGAAAATGTTGGTGTTAAACATCTTATCAATATTAAAACTGTAGCTGAAAGAAGGGAAAATATGCTTTGGTTCCGTGCACCTGAAAAGGTATATATTAAAAAAGGATGTCTCCCCGTGGCACTTGATGAACTTAAAAATGTTATGGGCAAAAAGAGAGCATTCATCGTAACAGACACATTCCTCTACGAAAACGGTTATACAAAACCCATCACCGACAAGCTCGATGAAATGGGCATAGCTCACACCACATTCTTTGATGTTCAGCCCGATCCTACACTGAACAATGCCAAAAACGGTGCAGCACAAATGGCAGCATTCAAGCCCGACACCATTATTGCACTTGGCGGCGGCAGTGCTATGGACGCAGCAAAGATTATGTGGGTTCTCTACGAACATCCCGAAGCAGATTTTATGGATATGGCTATGAGATTTATCGACATCAGAAAGAGAGTATACACCTTCCCGAAAATGGGCGAAAAAGCATATTTCATTGCAATTCCAACATCTGCAGGTACAGGTTCTGAGGTAACACCCTTTGCCGTTATCACCGATGAAACAGCCGGCGTTAAATATCCTCTCGCCGACTATGAGCTCATGCCTAACATGGCAATCATCGACACCGACTTCCATATGTCTGCTCCCAAAGGCCTAACTGCAGCCTCCGGTATCGATGCAGTAACACACGCTATTGAAGCATATGCTGCAATGCTTGCAACAGACTACACAGACGGTCTTGCTCTCAAATCTCTTAAAACAGTGTTTGAATATTTGCCCAGAGCCTACGAAAACGGTCAGACAGATGTTGAAGCACGTGAAAAAATGGCAAACGCAGCAACAATGGCAGGTATGGCATTTGCAAATGCCTTCCTCGGCGTGTGCCACTCTATGGCTCACAAGCTCGGTGCCTTCCACCACTTGCCTCACGGCGTTGCAAACGCTCTTATGATTGAAGAGGTGCTTCGCTTCAATGCATCAGAAGCTCCGGCAAAAATGGGCACATTCTCTCAGTATGACCATCCTCACACACTCAGCCGCTATGCAGAGGTTGCAGACTACCTTGGCATTAAAGGCAGCACAAACACCGAAAAGCTTGAAGGCCTTATTAAAGCAATCAATGACCTCAAAGCAAAAGTCGGCATTAAAGAAACAATTAAAGACTACGGCATAGACGAAAAAGTATTCCTTGATAATCTTGACGAAATGGTAGAACAGGCATTTGATGACCAGTGCACAGGTGCTAACCCCAGATATCCGTTAATGGCAGAAATCAAGCAGATGTATCTGAATGCATATTATGGCAAACACTTTGAAGAAAAGGATATGCCCACCATAAATGACATTGAATCAAATGCAAAGCCTGATGCAATCAAGGCTGTATACAATAAAGGCAAAAAAGCCTGAGTCGAATTAAAGGAGGAATAAATTATGAAACTTGACAGAGTTATTGCAGTAAGAAATAACAAAACCATATATCGTGACGGCGAAAGATGCGTTAAGGTATTTGATAATCACTATTCAAAGGCCGATGTGCTCAACGAAGCACTCAATCAGGCAAGAATCGAAGAAACCGGTCTTAACATTCCCAAAATCCTTGAAGTAACAATGATAGAAGGCAAATGGGCAATCGTATCTGAATACATCAAAGGAAAAACTCTTGCTCAGCTTATGGAAGAGAATGCCGACAAGAAAGATGAATATCTTGAACTTTTGGTTGACCTTCAGCTCGAGGTGCACTCAAAAAAATCACCTCTTCTCAACAAACTCAAGGATAAGATGAACAGTAAAATCAGTGCAGCCGATATTGATGCCACAACACGCTACGACCTGCACACCAGACTGGAAGGCATGCCCAAACACACAAAGGTTTGTCACGGTGATTTTAACCCGTCAAATATTATCATAGCTGAAGACGGAACTCCCTACATTCTTGACTGGTCACATGCAACTCAGGGCAATGCATCTGCCGATGCTGCAAGAACATACCTCTTGTTCTGGCTTGCCGGAGACATAGAAGGTGCCAAAGCATATCTTGAACTTTTCTGCAAAAAGAGCGACACAGCAAAGCAGTATGTTCAGAAATGGATGCCAATCGTTGCGGCTTCTCAATCTGTTAAGGGCAATGCTCATGAACGTGAATTCCTGCTCTCGTGGGTAGACGTTGTAGATTACGAATAAAACAACTCATATGCTTACAGCCTTTCGAGGACGACAAGCCTAAAAGAACCGAAAATGCTGGCTTTTAGGCGGGTTCGGATAATACTCCAATGGCTACAAATTTTGAAAGGAATGAATAGTAAATGAAAATAACAGTATGTATTGGAAGTTCATGTCATATCAAGGGTTCACGTCAGGTTGTCGAACAGCTTCAGTATCTCATTGAAAAAAACAAGCTTGGCGACGACGTCGAACTCGGCGGCACATTTTGCATGGGTAAATGTCAGCAGGGTGTGTGTGTTACGGTAGACGACAAATTTTATTCAGTAACCCCCGACACCGTGGATGACTTCTTCAAAAAAGAAGTTCTGGCGAAGGTGTGAGAATATGATAATACAAATTTGTGTGGGAAGCTCCTGTCACCTAAAGGGCTCTCCCGAGATTGTGGAGCTGCTGACGAAAGCTGTTGAAGAACACAAATTACAAGATGAGGTTACACTTACCGGAAGCTTTTGCATCGGTAAGTGTAATCGTATTGGTGTGACTGTTCAGGTTGATGATGAAATTCACGTTGGCATAACCCGCGAAAATTTCAAAGAATTTTTTGAAGATAAAGTGCTTGCAGCACTAAACAGCGGAAGGGAGTAATGAAAAATGCCTAATTGCTTAACCTTAAAAAAATCCAACTGCAAAAATTGCTATAAGTGCATTCGTCATTGCCCGGTAAAAGCAATCCGCTTTTCAGGTAATCAGGCGCACATCATCGGAAACGAATGTATCCTGTGCGGTCAATGCTTTGTTGTGTGTCCGCAAAATGCAAAACAGATAGTGGATGAAACCGAAAAAGTAAAAGTATTCATTCAAAGCGGCGATCCCGTTGTTGTGAGTCTGGCTCCGTCATTTGTTGCCAACTATGAGGGCATTGGAATAAATTCAATGCGTGACGCACTTCAAAAACTTGGTTTTTATGATGTGGAAGAGACGGCAATCGGTGCAACTATTGTAAAGAATGAATATGAAAGAATGCTTGCAGAAGATGGCAGGGATATTATAATTACCTCCTGTTGTCACTCCATTAATCTGCTCATACAAAAATATTTTCCTCAAGAGCTGGAATATCTGGCAGATGTAGTATCGCCTATGCAGGCTCACTGTATGGATATAAAAAAGAGATTTCCAAAAGCTAAAACAGTATTTATCGGCCCTTGCGTTGCAAAAAAGGATGAAGCAGAGCACTACGAAGGCATTGTGGATGCTGTTTTAACCTTTGAAGAGCTTACAGAGTGGATGAAAGACGAAAATGTTGAATTAAAGAAGGAGCTCGATTCCAATAACGAAAGCCGTGCAAGATTTTTCCCTACAACCGGCGGTGTGCTTAAAACTATGGCACAAAACGTGCCGGGCTACACTTATATGGCTTTAGATGGCATAGAAAACTGTGTGGCGGCACTTCGTGATATTGAAAGCGGAAAAATTCACAAATGCTTTATAGAAATGTCGGCCTGCGTAGGAAGCTGTGTTGGTGGTCCGGTTATGGAAAAATATCATCGCTCGTCGCCTGTTCAGGATTATATAACCATCTCCAATTTCGCCGGTGAAAAGGATTTTGATGTTGTTCAGCCCGAAGCAGTGGAACTTAAGAAGCATTTTGAGTTTATTGAACACAGACTTCAGATGCCAACAGAAACAGAAATATTCAACGTGCTTCGTCAGATGGGTAAATTCAAGCCGTCAGATGAACTCAACTGCGGCTCCTGCGGATATAACAGTTGCCGTGAAAAGGCAATTGCAATCTGTCAGGGTAAGGCAGAAATTTCTATGTGCCTGCCTTTTTTGAAAGACAAAGCCGAAAGCTTCTCAGATACAGTAGTAAAGAACACACCAAATGGGCTGATTGTTCTTAACGAAAAGCTTGAGGTACAGCAAATAAATGATGCTGCAAGAAAAATAATGAATATTCGTTCAAGCAGTGATATTCTTGGCGATCAGGTTATCCGTATTCTTGACCCTTCTTCATTTATGAAGGTTTTGAGAACAGGCAGAGATATACGAGGTCAGAGGGTGTATCTGGCAGAATACAAGCGCTATGTGGAACAATCGGTTGTATATGACAAAGATTCCCGATTGCTTGTGGGTATTATGCGTGATATTACCGATGAAGAAAACCAACGTGAAAAGAAAGAAAATATCAGCCGTCAGACCATGGAAGTTGCCGATAAGGTTGTCGACAAGCAAATGCGCATTGTTCAGGAAATAGCATCTCTTCTGGGTGAAACTGCGGCAGAAACCAAAATTGCTCTTGCAAAGCTAAAGGAGTCGATTCAGGATGAATGATTTGTGTGCAGATATCGGCTATAAGAGCATAAACCACTACGGTGAACAGCTTTGCGGTGATCATGTTGATATTGTTGAAGAGAGCGATGATTCAACGGTTATCGTGCTTGCCGACGGTCTGGGAAGCGGTGTGAAAGCCAGTATTCTTTCAACCCTTACATCAAAAATAATTTCAACAATGATGGCTGCGGGGCTTCCGATTGAAGAATGTGTTGCAACAATAGCTGCAACCTTGCCGGTTTGTTCCGTAAGAGGTGTTGCGTATTCAACTTTCACAATTTTGCATCTCATTAATAATGAAATCGCCGAAATAATTCAGTATGACAATCCTCAGGTGATTGTGCTCAGGGATAACAAAAACTATGATTATCCCAAAACGGAAATGAATATAGACGGAAAAAAGATTTTCAAATCGACTATTCGCTTGCAGGAAAATGATATTTTTATCGCTATGAGCGACGGTTGTCCGCACGCCGGAATCGGTATGGCATATAACTTTGGCTGGAAGCGGGAAGACATTGTGGATTTTATGGAAACAATGTCGGTCAGCGGTCTGACTGCCAAAAATTTGTCGACACTTCTTGTGGATGAATGTGAAAAGCTCTACGGTCAAAAACCAGGTGATGACGCAACTGCTTGCATCGTAAAAATAAGAAAACGTGAGCCGATGAATATACTTTTTGGTCCTCCGTCAAATCGTGATGATGCAGATAGAATGATGTCATTATTTTTCTCAAAAGAGGGCAAGCACATCATCTGCGGAGGTACCACATCTTCCATAGCGGCAAAGTACTTAAGAAAACCTCTCCAGCCAACATTGAATTTTGAAAAATCCGATGTTCCTCCAATAGCAAAGCTCGAAGGTGTCGACTTGGTAACCGAGGGTGTTATTACGATGAATAAAGTAATCGAATACGCAAAAGATTATTTGAGTGATAATGAGCTCTATGAGCATTGGAATTATAAGCGTGACGGTGCATCTTTAATTTGTCAACTGTTGTTTGAAGAGGCTACAGATATTAACTTTTATGTGGGCAGAGCCATTAATCCGGCTCATCAGAATCCCGATTTGCCGATAAATTTCAGCATTAAAATGAATCTGGTTGAAGAACTTTCAAAAAGTTTGAAAGAAATGGGCAAACGAATAAAAGTGAGTTATTTTTAGCCATTGGAGCATTATTCGAACTCCGATTTTAAGATACAAAAATCGCTCTTATTTTCACCAAAATGCTCGATAATCCGTCAGGATTACCTGTGCTTTTGGCTTAA
>SVJL01000094.1 GCA_015068985.1 Oscillospiraceae bacterium | reverse complement strand
ACAGATGAATGGAGAAAAATACCACAATGCAAATAAGCTCCATGAAACAACTTACTGGACTTATTCTACAGTCAGAAACATATTAAAATCCCGAATGTATGTTGGTGATATGGTTCAGCATAAGTGCAATGCATCAAGATACAATTATGATAACAGAAGTGTGCCGGAGCCGGAATGGGTTATCGTTGAAAATACGCACGACCCTATTATCACAAGAGAAACTTGGGAAACTGCACAAGAATTGATGCGAGTAAAATACAAATCAACCAATCTCAAATCTTCTCATGTGTTTGCCGGAATAGTCAAATGCAAAGAATGTGGCAGAGGAATGACAAAAATCCGTCACAAAGATGTAATAACACTCACTTGCGGTTCGTACAAAAGGCTCGGTTCCGATGTTTGCACTCGTCATGGAATACTTATGGCAGAACTTGAAGATATCGTTCTTAATGCTATAAATGAACACATAACCAAACTTTGCAACATAGAATCCGCAATTACAAAAGCATCATCTTTCAACAGAAGAAATAACGATATAGGCAAAAGAATTGCGGTGCTTAACGGTAACATAGAATCTCTTAAAACAAAAAAGAGAAATATGTACAGTGATTATCAGGACAAGCTGCTTACTCGGGAAGAGTACATAGAGTACAACAATTCATACACTAAAAATATTGAATTTATGAGCAAAGAAATTGAAAGATTAAAAGAAGAACTTACAACTTCACCGATTGAAGAAACTCAAAAATCCTGGTTTCAGAATCTTATCAAAGAGAGAAAAATTGATAGCCTTTCAAGAGAACTTTTGTTATCATTTATTGATGTAATATATGTGTCGGAACCGCCGAAAAAGAGCAAAAAAACGAATAAAAAAATTGTCCTCGAAATTGTGTTCAATTTCAAAGACAAAATTGATGAATTACAGGCGGTTACAGGGCTATAAGCCCTATATATTTTGTCGCACTTTTAGATGCATCCCATGCTGCGTCAAAGCTGATTGCACACACCTTTTCTTCGCCCTTGTCAACGCAGTATATGGGCAACCCTCTCAGGTCGGAATTCTGGTTAAAAACCATGCTTGCAGAGTCCCATTTTGAGAAAATAATAACCGATGCTGCAAGGAGCATGATTGTATAGAATAAAACACTTTTCCCTTTCAAAACAAAAACTTTCACAACTGTCCACCTCTTTAATACAAATTATATTATTTCAGCCGACCCGTTATTCATAATTTTATTTTACAAATAAAAGCTGTTGTGATATAATGATTTTATTAAAGGTGTCAATTTGTTTTTGTGTTGTTGACCATACTTTTAAAATGGGAGGGGATAGTATGAAAGCCGTCATAACCGGAGCAAGCTCAGGCATTGGAAGATGCCTTGCAAAGCATCTTTCATCCTTGGGCTACGATATCTGTGCCGTTGCCAGAAATGGTGATGCTCTTGATGAACTAAAAGCAGAAATTGCAACCGGATATACAGCAATTTTGCTTGATTTGGCGACTATTGACAGCTGCCATAAGCTTTTTGATATGCTGAAAAATGAAAGGATAGACATATTCATCAATAATGCCGGTTGTGGTGTGTATGGCGATTTTTCTGCTACCGATTTGTCACGTGAGATTAATATGATTAATCTCAACATCACCTCGCTCCATGTTCTCACAAAGCTTTTTTCCAAAAAGTTCCTCGCCGACGGCTCAGGTCTTATCATAAACGTTGCGTCTACTGCAGGCTTTATGATGGGGCCGCTGCTTTCATCTTACTATGCATCCAAGGCATATGTTCTGAGGCTTTCACAAGCAGTTGACGAAGAGCTTTGCCGTCAAAACAAAAATGTGCGTGTTTCGGTGCTTTGTCCGGGTCCTGTTCGCACCGGCTTCGACAAGGCAGCAGGCGTTGGCAACAGCCTCGGCGGTCACACTCCCGACTTTGTTGCAGCTTATTGTATAAAAAAAGCCCTCAAGGGCAAAAGAGTGATTATTCCCGGATTTGGCAATAAAGCACTTGTGTTTTTTTCTCGTTTTGTTCCCTCGTGGATTCTGTCTAAAATAAATTATAATATACAACGAAGAAAAGGTAATTTGTAGCACAAACTAAAAGAAGGGGCTGTCTCTCTAAACATTCATAATGTATAAACATTCAAAAATGTAGGGGTCGATGCCTACATCGACCCGAAAAAACGGGCGGATGTGGGCATCCGCCCCTACAAAATGAATTATTATGCATATTGTTTGTTTAGAGAGACAGCCTCTTTGCTATAGTTGCACTAATCATAAATTACTGCATATAATTTCGGCACACTTTATTCCGTCTGCCGCCGACGACATAATCCCGCCGGCATAGCCTGCACCCTCGCCTATGGGATAAAGTCCTTTTATGTTGCTCTGAAAGCTTTCGTCTCTCAATATTCTGACCGGAGCACTGCTTCGCGTTTCAAGACCTGTGAGCAGAGCATCATCAACTAAAAAACCCTTCATTTTTTTATCAAATTCCAAAAACGCTTTTTTTAAGGTTTCGGAAATAAATTCCGGAAGCACTTCGTTGAGGTCAGCATATTTCACCCCCGGCATATAGCTTGGTTTCACGCTTCCCTCATCCTTTGTTGCAACACCTGCCAAAAAGTCTCCAAGTCTTTGACACGGTGCAAAATAGCTGCCGCCGCCAAGGTCAAAAGCTTTTTGTTCAAGCTCTCTTTGCCAGTGCATCAACGAAAGCACTTCGTCGCCGTCGATGTCTTCGGGCAACACCGACACAAGCACCGCACTGTTGGAGTTTTCGGCATCTCGCGCATAGTTGCTCATACCGTTTGTAACAACTCCCCCCGCCTCCGATGCACTTGCCACAACCTGACCGCCCGGACACATACAAAACGTGTATGCTCCCCGATCGTCGGGGTGACAGGAGAGCTTATAGTCGGCAGTTGGGAGAGAGGTGTCTTTAAAGCATTCTTTGTATTGCAGCTTATTTATATATTCGCGTTTGTGCTCAATTCTGACGCCTACCGAAAAAGGCTTCTTTTCCATTTTTGCTCCTTTTTTCAAAAGCAGCTCATATGTTTGGCGTGAGCTGTGACCAATTGCGCACACAAGGTGAGAACAAGATATTTCGAGTTTCTCCTTTGTGTTAACGTTTTCTGCCGCAATTCCAACCGCTCTTTGGTTTTCAATAATAACATCTGTCATCATTGTGTTAAACAAAACTTTTCCGCCAAGTGATATAATTTCTTCTCTTATCGACTTAACTGTTAAAGCAAGATAATCAGTTCCTATGTGTGGTTTTGCGTTTGTGATAATGTCGTCGGGAGAACCGTGCTTCACAAATTCTTTCTTGATGTAGTCCATGCGTATGTCATTAACACCGCAGGTGAGCTTCCCGTCCGAAAAAGTTCCGGCTCCGCCCTCGCCAAACTGCACGTTGGAGTTTTCGTTCAGCACGCCTCTTTGCCACAGTGCATCAACGCTTTTTTTTCTGTCGTCAACATTTTCTCCTCGTTCAATAATTGTGGGCTTAAGACCTGCTCTTGCAAGCATCAAGCCGCAAAAAAGACCTGCGGGTCCCATTCCGACAATAACAGGCGACGCTTTTTTGCTATGGTTTTTATAATCAAATTCATAACCCTTGCCGTCATAATCGGAAGCGTTTTTACATTTTTTAATAATGGAGGCTTCATCACGCGCTTCGATGGCAAAGGTGCAAACATATGCAATGTTACCTCTCATTCGTGCGTCAAGAGATTTTCTGATAAGAACAACTTTTTTGATGTCATCTTCTTTAATTCTCAGAGCTTTTGAGATATATTTTTTAAAAAGTCGCTCTTTGGCTCTGTATGGAATTTTAATGTTTGATATTTTAATCATATTATTCACCACATAAATAATACCACAAAAGCCTCGGTTGTGCAAGAGTGAAACAAACTCTGAACTGCAGGATTTTCCTTGACAAACGTGAGGCAAATTTATATAATTGTTTTATAAAAATTCATCACAACAAAGAAGAGGTGATATGTTTTGAAGGAGTACATCCTAAGCGAAACAAAAGACCTTGAGGCAAGGCTAATAAGTCTCAGGCGTGAATTTCATAAATTCCCCGAAATAGGCTCCAATCTTCCCAAAACCCGTGAGATTGTTTGCCGTGAACTTGACCGTATGGGAATAGAATATAAGCTCAACAGCTCCGACGACGGAGTTGTTGCCGAAATAAAAGGTGCTCATAGCGGCAAAACAATTGCCTTTCGTGCCGATGTTGATGCTCTTCACATAGTCGAGCAAACCAATCTTGATTTTTCGTCCGAAATTTCCGGTCAGATGCATGGCTGCGGTCACGATGCTCACGGAGCAATGCTGCTTTGTGCCGCCGAAATACTTAATAATCACAAAAACGAACTGAACGGATGCGTGCGTTTGATTTTTCAGGCAGGTGAGGAAACCGGCACCGGAGCCAAAAATATGATTGCAGAAGGGGCTCTCGACGGCGTTGATGCCATTTGTGCACTTCACGTGGGCAATCTGGCAGGTGATGATTTGCCAACAGGAACTCTTGCAGTTCTGCCCGGTCCGGTCAGCGCCGGCAAAGACAAATTCACCGTCACAGTGCACGGAAAGGGAACTCATTCGGCTTTCCCTGAAAAGGGCGTCGATCCAATACTGATTGCATCACGCATTGTAAATGCCTGCGAAGAAATTCAAGCAAGAGAACTTTCTGCCGGCACTGCCGCAGTGCTTAGCTTTGGCAGCTTCAATGCAGGTCTTGATCACAATTCCATTCCCGAAACTGCAGTGCTGAAAGGTAGCATACGTGTGCAAAGCCCCGAGGTGCGTTCGTTTATTGGCGAAAGACTCATCACCATATCCAAAAACATTTCTGAGGCGTTCAGAGCAAGCTGTGATGTTGATCTCAAAAAAGGCTCTGCCACGGTTATGAACAACGAAAAGCTTGCCGCTTTTGTTGCCGATGCTTGCACAGATGTTTTGGGCAAAGAAAAAGTTGTTACCCAAATTTCGTCGGCTCTTATGGGTTCCGATGACTTTGCCAACTATGCTTCCAAGGCTCCCGGTGTATATTTTTTCCTTTGCACCAACAATTCCCAAAAGGGCATAACCGAAGCTAACCACAACCCTGCATTTACAGTTGACGAATCTGTTTTGTGGGAGGGCGTTGCTGCCTATGTCGCAATTGCAGCGGAGTTTTTAAAATAGAAGCTGTATCTTGACAATAAAATTATGAAATTGTATAATAATAAAAAATGATTACGGAGGTAACAAATTATGGAAAGATTCGCATGGCACGCTGTGCTTTGTCCCGGCAAAAAAGAAGAATATATCAAAAGACACGACGAAATTTGGCCCGAAATGACCGCAGTTCTCAATGAAGCAGGCGTTCATAACTATACCATCTGGAACACAGGCGACCATCTTTTTGGTTACTATGAGTGTGAAGATCTCGAATATGCCTTAAAGGTTCAGGCAGAAAGCCCCGTTGTGGCAAAGTGGGACGTTAGCATGGAGGGCATAATGGTTATGGAGAAAGATGAGAACGGTTCATCTTTGCTTCAGCAGGTTTTCTTGCACAAATAATCAGTTAAATCAGCGATATATCACAAGATATGTCGCTTTTTTATATCTCAAACAACTCAAATAATGTCAATTTTATGTGTATTGAATATTGCAAAACTTCTAATATGGTGTTATAATTTTCTTTAATAAAATTATATGAATAGGTCGTGATGTACATATGTCATCGGTATTAACATTCCTCAAACGCAAAGGCGTTTCGCTTTCGGCAAAAAAATATTTTGTTGATGCATTCTCTGCAATGGCAATGGGGCTTTTTGCGTCGCTTTTAATCGGCACAATTTTTGGCACAATTGCCACCCACACAGGCATAGGCTTCTTTGGCGAAATGAGCACCTATTGCAAGGCTGTTCAGGGTGCCGCAATGGCAGTTGCCATAGGCTGTAGTCTTGGAGCAAACGGATTGGTTCTGTTTTCTCTTTGTGTTGTCGGTCACTGTGCCAACGGCTTTGGCGGGCCTTTGGGAGTGTTTATCATAACCCTCTTGTCTTGCGAAATTGGCAAAATTGTTTCAAAAGAAACAAAAATAGATATTCTTGTCACTCCAACGGTTATAATTGCAGTGGGAACCGCACTGTCAATCTTGATTGGCCCTGCAATTTCATACATAATGGAGGCTTGCGGAAGTGCCATTATGAGCTTCACCGAGCTTCATCCTTTCTGGATGGGAATTCTGGTTTCGGTAAGCGTTGGTATTGCGCTCACTCTTCCCATAAGCTCTGCGGCAATCTGTGCTTCAATTGGTCTTTGCGGTTTGGCAGGCGGCGCAGCAACGGCAGGCTGCTGTGCTCAGATGATAGGCTTTGCTGTTATGAGCTTTCGCGAAAACAAATGGGGCGGTCTTGTTGCTCAGGGTCTTGGCACATCAATGCTTCAAATGGGTAACATTTGTAAAAACCCCCGCATATGGATTCCGCCAACACTTGCATCAGCCATAACCGGTCCTGTTGCAACCTGTCTTTTCAAGTTAAGCATAGATGCCAACAATCCTATCGCTTCCGGCATGGGCACCTGCGGCCTTGTTGGTCCCATAGGTCTCATATCTGATGCCGACTTTGGTTCTTTGTTCGATTGGGTTGGACTGCTTTTGGTGTGTATTGTTCTTCCTGCAGTGCTTTCATATGTTTTTGCAATCATTCTCAGAAAGCTTGGCTGGATAAAAGAAAACGACTTAAAGCTTGATTTATGATAGAATGAAAAAGGAGAATTATGTTATGAAAATCGAAACAAAATGCATACAATCGGGCTACACTCCCGAAAACGGTGAGGCAAGAGTGCTTCCCATTTATCAAAACACAACCTGGAAATATGGCTCAACAGAGCAAATGGGCAAGCTTTTTGACCTTGAGGAAAGCGGCTATTTCTATACCCGTCTTGCAAACCCCACCAACGATGCCGTAGCAGCCAAAATCGCCGACCTCGAGGGCGGTGTTGCCGCAATGCTCACATCCTCCGGTCAGGCAGCTTGTTTTTATGCAATATTCAATATTTGTCAGGCAGGCGACCACTTTGTTTGCTCGTCAAGCGTGTATGGCGGCACCTTCAATCTTTTTGGTGTTACCATGAAAAAGCTTGGCATTGAGGTAACCTTTGTTGACCCCGACAGCGACGAGGCAACTCTCAACGCTGCATTCCGTGAAAACACAAAAGCTATGT
>SVJL01000093.1 GCA_015068985.1 Oscillospiraceae bacterium | reverse complement strand
GTTTGCACATCACTTCTTGGCTTTGGTAGTGCTGCGGCTGCTTCAAGCTATGTTAACGTTGATGGCGATTATGCAAAATCGGCAGATGTTCTCTCAGTTGTTTGCCCAGAGCTTATAAAGAGCGGCGAAGGCAACTACACAAGAGCAGAGTTTGTTTCGGCGGTTATTGGTCTTTTAAAAATGCCAAACGATCCGGCTGCCAAAACACCTTTTTCGGATATTCCCGACAAAGCTGCCTACACATCAGCAGTAAAAAGTGCTCTCGATCTTGGTCTCATAAGCGGCACAAACCTTTTTTATCCCGATTCTCCCATCACATATGCTCAGGCACTCAAAATTGTGATGACAGCAATCGGCTACGGTAAGCTTGCCGAAATTCGCGGCGGTTATCCCACCGGTTACCTTATTGCGGCTCACGATGCCGAAATTGGTGAAACCCTCCAGCTTGCCAACGAAGCGCCTGTTTCTTATGCTCAGGGTGCTGAGCTTCTCTACGATATGGTAACAACCGACCTTATCGAAGTTACCGGCTTTGGTGACAGCTATGAATACACCAAAACAGCCGACAGAAACATTCTTTCTGTATATCACGACATTCTCATTGCAGAGGGTGTTGTTGATGCCAACGAATACACAGGTCTTTATTCCAAAAATGCTTATTGCGGTGAAAGTCGCATTGCCATTTCGGGTGTTACTTTTGCCGGTGAAGGATATCACGACCTTATTGGTGAGTGCGTGAGAATTTTCTACCGTGACAACAATCAGCACACAATTGTGTATGCATATGCAAAATATGACAATTCCAAAACCTTTACCGCAGATTATGACCTCGAAATTTCCGGCGGTAGATTTTCGGCTCTTTCTCCCGACGAGGTTGAACCCGAAAACTACAAGCTGAGCGGTGAGTTTGCCATAATTTATAACGGCAAAGCTTACGCTTCGACCGACTATAACACTCTGGTTAACCCTGCAGCCGGTTATGTTACAATCATTGATAACGACGACGACGGAGTGTATGATATCATTTCGGTTGAATCAATCGAATATGGTGTTATATCGTCGGTTAACGTTGCCGAAGCAAAGATTTATGACAAATACAAGCCAAACGGTATGATTGATATGTCATCGGGCGAATTTGCTTATCATATCTACAACCCAGCCGGCGAAAAGGTTGAAATTGATGCTCTCGAAAACGATTCGGTTGTGGGCTATGTTCTCTCTGCCGACAAGCTCCTTTTAAAGGTTTATATGTATGACAAAAAGGCAGGCGGCACAATAGCCGAAAAAACCTCCGATGGTTCAATCGTTGTGAATGGCACTGCATATAAGCTTTCCGATTACTACACCAAATATATTAAAGAAAGCAGCAAGATTGCTCCCGGAATGGAAACCATTCTCTGGCTCACAGACAACAACGAGGTTGTGTATATAAACGAATATATTTCAAAAATGAAATACGGCTATCTCGTTGCACAAAAGCCTACCACAGGGTTAGACAGCTCTGTGATTGTAAAGCTTTTCTCTGTTGACGGAATGCTCACTCCCGAGCTTGCTTCAAAGGTTATCTTTAATGGTGAACCCACCTCTGCTTCAGAGCTTTCTGATGACCTCGATGAAGTTCTTGGCAAGGCTATTGCTTACAGAGGCGTTAAATTTGCTCTCAATGCAGAGGGCAAAATAACAAAGCTCTACACAGCCGACGATTGGGGCGAAACCTCAATTTTTGAACATCGTGCTACAGAGTCTAAGCCTTTGATATTTAAGGAATTTAAGGGAACCTACAGAAGCGGTATTCTTTCGCCCTACATTCGCTTTGCTTCCGGTTGCACCTTCCTCAAGGTTCCGGCAAGTGAAGACTACCGTCTGGATGATGAAAGATATGAAGTGTATTCTTCATCAATGCTGTCGACTGCAACAAGCTCAATTTATGATGTTGTTGCCTATGATGTTGACGCAAGCGGAGCAGCCGATTTTGTTATCCTCAAGCAGGATTCCGGCGGCGAAAGCGTTGGAAGTTCAACTGTATCGGCAATTGTTGAAAAGGTATATGAAACTCTCGACTCCGAAGGCTTCAAGGTTACCGCTGCAAGAGTTTATGCCGACGGTAAATGGCTCGATGTGTATGCCGACGAAAAGAGTCTTGATGCTGTAAAAGCACTTGCTCCCGGCGACATTGCACGTATTTCTTACGACAGCGAATACAAAGTGGTTGCTATGAATCACGACTTTGTGTATGCCACCAAAAAATTTGGTGATGGTTCAGGAAACAAGCTGCCCGATGCTATCGTTGCAGACAACAACGGCTCTGAGCTTGAATATTATGCAGGACCAATCTACAGTTACACCGATGGCTATGCATATTTCCTCGTTGGTCAGACAGAAATTCCCGAGGTGGTAAACCAAGATACATTTATGATGTGTACCCCGATTTCCGGCTCAAATACTGTTTATGTTAAGGTAAACAAAGACCGAAACGGCAAAATAGAATCGGCAGTGGTATCAAAAGAAGCCAATGCCAACAATGTTGAAAGCTGGTTCTCGGCAGGCGATGAGGCAGACTACCTTGTTTCACGTCAGCGTTACCGTTCAGTATCACTTCACATTGTTTATGTAGATTAAATTAAAAATAAAGATGGGGCTGTGGCAAAACAACACCCCAAAAAGATAAAAAACGAGGACGATTGCAGTGGTGATGCAATCGTCCTCGTTTTTTGGTATGATTAAATTGCGAAATAAAACTAATATCAACTTGCTCAAAAGCTTAAAGCTTTATTTAAGCCTTTTTAAAAAGTTGCCCGATACAACAAGAGAGCCTATGGCGCTGAGTGTAGACAGGCATAGCCAAAGCGTTGGAGTGAAGTTGAATTCAAGCATTCCCTCCTGCATATTCATATTGGCAGCAATAGAATCGGCATATCCTGAGATAAACACATTTATCAGAATGATAAGCAAAAATGACAATAGCTGAAGTGCCAGAGCAATGAGCTGAGACGCAAAAATCAAACGTGAACGTTTTTCTTTTACACACATTTTCCATATGCCCCAAAGTCCGAGTCCGGTTGAAAGAACACAAAGATATTTTAGTATGCCGCACAAAAGAAGTGCAGTGATTGCAGTGCTTTTTCCGCCCATTCTTGTTATGAGACCAAGGGCGTTTTCTTCAATTAGAGTGGGCAGTGTGACAAACGACACCGAAAAAGAAGCCGATTCCAAAAACGATTCCATCATCGGCACCGAAAGGGTGAACCAGTTAAAATATAAAAACAATGCCGAAAGAACGGTTGTGGCAACAGTAAAATATTTGAGTTTGTTATAATTTTTATCCATTAGTACCTCCGTTTGGCAATTCCTCTTCAATTACAGCAATTATAACTCAAAACGCTTGTTTTGTCAATTGCTACCACTAAGTATTTGTCCAAGCCCCTCTGCAAGATAGTTTATGCTGAGCATTGTTTCGTTCATTGTGTTGGCGTGAGTGCCGATTTCAAATATTAACGAGCCTTTTGTCTGGTGCATATTGAACCGTTCCTCCCTGAGGTTTAAAGGTCTCATAAGACCCGGGTACTTCCTTTCCATCGTGTCCTGAATTTTGAGGGCAAAAATAAGGTTGTCTTTCCAATACGGATGGCTGAGCCCAAGCTGATCTGTTCCGCACACTATCATAATCTGAGCACATTTTTCGCCTCCAACCTGACTTGTAAGTTTAACCGGTGTGCCGTCGGTCTGTGCTATGGCATCACGGTGAATGTCGAACACAAATTCAATTGACGGATATTTGTTTTTGTACCAGTCAATAAGTCCGAGAGCTTTTTTGTAGGCACTGTTGTAGGCAGGATAATCACAAAGAGTTTTGTCGTGAATTGCACTAATTCCTTTCGCTTTTAGCTTGTCACACAAAAGCTCTCCAAGGCGGGTTACGTTGTTTTGCAAATTGGTGCTTCGGTATGATCCGACATCTCCAAGACCAATTCCGTCATCGTTGCTGTAGGTTTCGCATCCGTGGGTGTGCATTATAAGCACTTTCGGCACGTCTCCGGTTCCGTTATAGGTTCCGGCTTTCTGCACCAGCTCTGTGGCATTTATTTTGTAGCTTGTAGCATTTGAAATTTTCAGATTGTCGGAATAATAATTTTTTTCGGCAGTCTGGGATGTGGGCTGTTTGGTAATTTGCTCTTCGGCATTTGCTTCAGTTTCGTTTGCGGCGGCTTCAACCTTTTCGTCACCTCGGGAATTAAACACCGGAACAGCCTTTTCGCTTTCGGCAAATATTGGCGACGCTGTTTTCATTAAAGTGTCCGCCCCAATCGACGGAAGCGAAACCACAGTTTTTGTTTTGTTGCTTCCATGAAGAGAATTTGAAACACATAATTTTAGAAAATTGACATACACCTCGCCCGAGTTGTATTTTGGAATATAGGCAAGCCCCACACCAAAAGCCAAGGTGAGCAATGTTATTATAACGGCATTTATAACATTTTTGCCAATTACAAATGTGTATATGCGGTGTTTTTGGCGGCGTTTATTCATTTTTGCGACCTCCTTAGCATTTTGGTGGAATTTCTGTCTTAGTATAATCCATATAACAATTTATGCCAAAATCTGAACGCATATTCGCTCTTGCAAATAATAATTAAAATTACCTCTTGCAAAAGCAGAATATGTTTAGTATAATATAAATTGGTTGATTTCAGCCTCTTTTTGGCTTTGAGTTCAATCTAAAGCGGTCATTTGACTTAAAAATTGATTTCCGAATTATGAAATTTTTCAGATGACATTCAGAAGGAGAAAATTTTTATGAATAATATACACGCAGTAAAAACCTCGGTTTTGCCGGTGCTTCCATTGAGAGGTCTTCCGGTTTTTCCGTATATGATAATACACTTCGATGTTGGCAGAAGCAAATCAATCAGTGCCATTGAGGAATGTATGATAGAAGATCAGCTTCTTATGCTCCTTGCTCAAAAAGACCCCGAATTAGAGACCATCACTCCCGATGATCTGTATACTGTTGGCACGATTGCAAGAGTAAAGCAAATTCTGAAAGTGTCGGAAGATGACGTGAGAGTTTTGGTTGAGGGCATATCACGTGCCAGAGTGGATGAGTTTACCCAAACTTCACCTTATTTTGAGTGCCGTGTTACAGAATATGCCTCCTATGGCGAAAAAAGCGAAGAAGAGCGTATGGCAGAGGATGCCTATGTGAGAGAAATAACCAAGCAGTGCACAGCTTATTTTTCACTTATGGGCAAATTTGAAAAAGACGCAGTAACGCCTTTCCTTTCCATTTCCGATGCCGATCAGTTTGCTGATGTGGTGGCTGCTGCCCTTGCAGTTGACATAGACGTGAAGCAGGAGCTTCTGGAGGAGTTTGAAGTTGGAGCAAGACTTGAAAAAATTCTTTCAATTCTTCATTCCGAAATTGAAATCCTTAATTTAGAGCGTTCAATAAGCCATAAGGTTAAAGATAAAATAGACAAAAATCAAAGAGAGTATTATCTCCGCGAGCAAATCAAGGTCATCAAAGATGAGCTTGGTGAAGCTGACGATATTGATTCGGAAGCAGAAGAGATTTTTTCAAGGCTTGAGGCTGTAAATGCACCTGAAGCTGTTATGAAAAAGGCAGAAAAAGAGCTTTCACGCCTTGAAAGAATGCAGCCGGGAAGTCCGGATGCATCGGTTATTAGAGGCTATCTTGACTGGCTCTGTCAGATTCCGTGGGATGTGAAGAGTGAAGAAAACTATGACCTTACAAAAGCCGCAGAAATTTTGGACGAAGACCATTACGGCATGAAAAAAGTCAAAGAACGAATTGTTGAGTTTTTGGCGGTACGCACCCTCTCCGGCGGCAAAAAATCGCCCATCATTTGCCTTGTTGGCCCTCCGGGCGTGGGCAAAACGTCTGTGGCAAAATCAATTGCACGTGCAATGGGCAGAAAATATGTGAGAATGTCACTGGGTGGCGTTAAGGATGAGGCCGAAATCAGAGGCCACCGCAAAACATATATCGGTGCAATGCCGGGCAGAATAATCAGTGCTCTCAAGCAGGCAGGCACCTCAAATCCGCTTATTCTTCTTGACGAAATAGACAAGCTGGGTGCCGACCACCGTGGTTCCACATCCTCTGCACTTTTGGAAGTTCTGGACAGTGAGCAGAATTTTTCTTTCCGTGATCACTACATTGAGCTTGAAACCGACCTTTCCGATGTTCTGTTTCTCACAACGGCCAATTCTCTCGACACTATCGACCGACCTCTCCTTGACCGTATGGAGGTTATAGAGCTTGGTGGCTATACCGACCGTGAAAAGCTTGCCATTGCAAAAGAATATATTGTGCCCAAGCAAACAAAAGAACACGGTTTAAAGAAGTCTAATGTAAAAATTTCCGACGAGGCAATTCTTGAAATAATCAATTCCTACACACGTGAATCGGGCGTAAGAGAGCTTGAAAGAAAAATCGGCGAAATTATGCGAAAGGCGGCACGTGCCGTTGTGTCGGAGGGCAAAAAGTGTGTTAGCGTAAGCGGAAAGTCAATCGAGAAATTTCTTGGCAAAAAAATCTTCCGTGATGTGGAAAATGTCAAAAAAGATGAGGTTGGTGTTGCCACCGGTCTTGCGTGGACAATGTATGGCGGCGACACACTTTGCATAGAAGTGAACCTTATGGAGGGTCAGGGAGCATTGGAGCTTACCGGTCAGCTTGGTGATGTTATGAAAGAATCGGCAAAAGCTGCCATAAGCTACATTCGTGCCAACAGCGACAAATACGGCATCAATCCTGATTTTCACAAAAACTTTGATATCCACATTCACGTTCCTGAGGGAGCAGTGCCAAAAGACGGCCCTTCTGCCGGCATAACAATGGCAACAGCACTTATTTCTGCTCTCACCGGCAAAAAGGTAAGCAAAAAGGTTGCTATGACCGGAGAAATAACAATCACCGGACGCATACTACCCATTGGCGGACTCAAAGAAAAATCTCTTGCCGCTTATCGTGCCGGCATAACAACGGTGCTTGTTCCGTCCGACAATATGAGAGACATAGACGAAATTCCCGAGGAAGTTCGCACCAAAATGACATTTGTAGAGGCCGACACTATGGACACAGTTCTTGCAACTGCCTTGGTCGGCAAAGAGTTAGCCATTGGAGTATTATCCGAACCCGCCTAAAAGCTAGCATTTTCGGTTCTTTTAGGCTTGTCGTCCTCGAAAGGCGTCAGCCTTCCTTCGTTCTCCGCACCTAAAATTACTCAAAAATACTA
>SVJL01000092.1 GCA_015068985.1 Oscillospiraceae bacterium | reverse complement strand
AGCCAAGCTTGTGCTGATGAGTGGTGATATAACCATATATCAAAAATATCAGCGGCATCTTTCCAAAGGGCAGTTTTGCTGCCTCTGCAAGCCCCATGCCCGCCGAACCCGATATGGTTACACACACTTTTGATGCGTTTGTTTGCCTTTGCATCTCACGAAGAAGGTCTATTGTTGTTTGCCTGCCTTTGGAAAGATGCCGCTGATATTTTTGATATATGGTTATATCACCACTCATCAGCACAAGCTTGGCTGTTGTGGAACCGATGTCTATTCCAAGTGATAAATTGTCCATATGCTCAGTCCCTCTTTTCGTGTTGCATAAATTGGTAACACATAGTTTATAATGCTAAAAAACATAGGGGTGAATGTTCACATCCACCCCTACAAAACGAATTATTTTGAATTATATTTGTTTATAGAGATAGTCTCTTGTAAACATTAATATCTTAGTCATCAATGCTGTTGTCGGTTGCTCTTTCAAAGATAGCTTTAACTTCATCGGAAGGAGCCTTATCTGCAAGAGAAACAACAAAAGCGGCAATTGCACCAATGATAAATCCGGGAATGATTTCGTACACTCCGGTAAGAGCAGTGAGAGAAAGTCCACCCGAAACAGGAAGCCAGAGCCAGAGCATATCTACCGCTGCACCAACAATTATGCCGGCAACTGCACCTTTGTATGTAAATCTCTTCCAGAAAAGTGAGAAAAGAACTGCAGGACCAAAGGCTGCACCAAAGATGCCCCATGCATTAGACACAAGATCCATAATTGCCTGAGCTGCTTTGCCTTTGCTGCTTGCAATAAAGAAAGCAACAACAGAAATAATCAACACGATAATACGGCTAACCCAAAGCATTTCTTTGTTGGAAGCGTTCTTTCTGATAAGCGGTTTGTAGAGATCGCTGGAGAATGATGACGCCGCAACAAGGAGCTGCGAATCGGCAGTAGACATTGATGCCGCAATGATTGCCGCAAGAAGCAGACCGGCAATGAATGCGGGGAAAACATCTCTTGCAAGCTCAACAAAAATGAGTGACTGCTTACCTTCTGAAAGAAGAACCTTTGAAAGGTCTGTTCCGTCAGAGTATACAAACATTCTTCCAAAGTATGCAATAATGATGGTTGCAGCAAGTGAAAGCACAACCCAGATAATTGCAACTGTGGCAGATTTTTTAACCATTGAGGGTTTTTCGATTGCCATAAATCTTACTATGATGTGAGGCATACCAAAATAGCCAAGTCCCCAACCAAAGCCGGAAACAATATCCTGCCAGCTTGCATTAAAGAAGTTGGCAACAAATTTAAACTGTTCGCCATTGGGACCTTCGTAAACTGTTGTGAGTGCTGAAACATCAAGCTCTTTGACAAAACCAACAACAATCGGCACAATCAAAAGTGCGGCAATCATAAGAAGTCCCTGGAAAAAGTCGGTCCAGCATACTGCGTTGAATCCGCCAAGGAAAGTGTACACTACAACTATTGCCGCAAAGATAATCATTGCAGTTGTTTTGGAAAGCTCGGGAACCAGAGTTGTGAACACATCGGCACCGGCAACAAAGGCTGATGCAACATAGATTGTGAAGCAAACCAAAAACACAATTGCACAGATGATGCTTACTGCGTGACTCTTGGAAAGGAAACGGTTGGAAAGATACTGAGGAAGAGTGATAGAGTCGCCCGAAGCTTTTGAAAACTTACGCAATCTCTTTGCAACTAAAATCCAGTTTGCTGCAGTACCCACCGCAAGACCAATGCCTATCCACGCCTGACCAAAACCAAATGCAAGAATACTTCCGGGAAGACCCATCAAAAGCCACGCACTCATATCGGATGCCTGAGCACTCATTGCTGTGACCCAAGGCCCCATTGCACGGCCGCCGAGGAAGTAATCTTTTTCTGAAACGTTTTTGGATTTGAAGAAAAAGAATATACCTATAGCGAGCATCGCTACAAAGTATAAGACAAATGCAAAAATATCCATAACTATAAATCTCCTTTATTTTGTTTTTTCGCACTTTGCTATTATATCACAAAATTTTACAGAATGCAACACAGAATATAGTATAGACCACAGTCTATACTATATTCTGTGAATCATGACATTTTTCTTTTGTTTTAAGGCGTTTGAAAACAAACCAAAAACCGAACTGATTAATTAACTTTTTTTATACTCTGATTTTAAAAAGAAACATAGGCATCACATTTTTGGCATATTGCTTCAAAGAATACTCCCCGTTGCACAAACACCAGTCATAAAGAAGCGCCCTTTCGCACATTGCATAAAGCTTAACAATTTCGTTCACGGTCATATCGGTTGTAAATTCTCCGTTCTTTTGCCCGTCGGTTACAATTTTGCGAAGAAGCTTATAGTAAAGGCGTTTGTTGTCGAGAAGGTGCTTCTCTCCTTTTGTGATGAGCTGGGTTGAATAAAGCCGTGTTAAAAGGTCAATGTCGATTCGGTCTTCAATAACCGAAAAAAGCTCGCAGTTTAGATACAAAAGCTTATCGAAACAAGACATTTCGCCTGTCAAGGTGTCTTGAAGTTTTGCGTATTCTTCGTCGAATATATATGACAAAGAACCAAGAAGAGCGTCTTTACCCTCAAAATAATGATAAAAAGAGCCTTTTGACGTGCCGGAGCGTTCTATTATTTCTTCAACGGTGGTGTCTTCATAGCCCTGCTCATAGAACAAATCCCATGCAGCGGTGATTATTTTTCCTTTTGTGTTTCTTTCGTTTTTCTTAGACATAGTTTTAATTCCTTATATTTACTATTATAAATTATTGTTTAGAGGTGTAAAGGCTCCCCTGTGTAAGGGGAGCTGTCAGCGAAGCTGACTGAGGGGTTGTTTTTGAAAATTTCATTCACAATCCCTCCACCAAGCAAAGCTTGGTCCCCCTCCCTTTACACAAGGGAGGCAACGCCAAAACTAAATTTCATCTCACCTATAAACAACAATTTATCTTTCAATTTAATTCAGATTATTCCAAAAAGCATAAATCCTATTGTATTAATTGCAAAATTGGCAAACATATGCACAAACCACGATGGATAGATTGTGCCGCTTTTGGCATTAAGATAATTAAAAATCATACCGCCTGCAAAAAGACCTGCCATCACAATTATAAACACAACGGGCGAAAACCAGCCAATCATCATTGCAACATGATAAAGAGCAAAAGTGGCGGCACTGAACAGATAGGCAAATTTGGCAGTTGCAACTCTTTTGAGCGTGATAAAGGCAAAGCCACGGAAGAAAAACTCTTCTAAAAGAGAATTGACAAAAGATATGTAGAGCGACACAAACACAAAATTATTGCGGTTAACTCCTATGTTTGCGGTGAGTGATGCCGTGATAGACGAAAAGTCAAAGACGTTACGCAAAAGAAGATATCCGCCAAGAATTACAACATACACACCCACACACAAGCCAAGTGCATACCCTATGCCCTTTTTATCTGCCACAAACAAAGGTTTGATTTGCACGTTTCTGTCTGCAAACGCATAAAGAGCAGGAACTCCAAGAAACAAAATTAGTTTGACCCCTGATTTAACAAAATAATTTGCCTGCAAAACTCCGTCTATAACTGCCATAACGATGCACAAAGCTGTAACTATGCCCACTATGGCAATTGATGTTTTTTGTTTTTTTAGTGTTTTCATATAAATCACCATAAATTGATTTTACATTGGATAAAACAATTCTAACACAGCACAACATCATTGTCAAATAGATTGTTTTTGTGCTTAAACAGTTGATTTTTTATCATATCTGTATTATAATAACATAAATAGTTAAACTGCCACCGGGTAGTGAAATGCGTTAGCATTCGTTAACACAGCGTTAGGTCTTAGAAGTTGTGTTTGCGGATGCTTATTTTTTTGAAAGGAATTTTAACATATGAAAATGCCAAACAAATATTTTACTGCATCCGAACTAAAGCTCTGGTTTTCGTCAATAGCCTTGATTATTGTGTCATTTTTAGTGTTTGACCGCGAAAACATACTTGTGCTTTCTGCATCACTCATTGGTGCAACATCACTTATTTTTAATGCAAAAGGAAATCCATTCGGTCAGTTTTTGATGATTGTGTTCAGTGTGCTGTATGGTATTATCTCCTATTCATACGCCTATTACGGCGAGATGATAACCTACCTTGGAATGACGGCACCACTGGCACTTTTTGCCCTTATTTCGTGGCTTAAAAATCCATACAAAGGCAACAAAGCTGAGGTTACGGTTAACACTCTTAAGAAAGGCGAAATTTTTGCATCTTTTTTGCAACGCTGATTGTTACTGTGATTTTCTATTTTATTCTCAAAGCATATGACACCGCAAACCTCGCTCCAAGCACACTTTCGGTATCAACAAGCTTTATTGCAGTTTATCTGACATTCAGAAGAAGCCCATATTTTGCCCTGTTTTATGCTGCCAACGACATTGTTCTGATTGTTCTGTGGGTTCTGTCATCAATGGAAGATGTTTCGTATTTTTCGGTTGTTATATGCTTTATAATGTTTTTTGCAAACGACATATACGGATTTTGCAATTGGCAGAAAATGAAGAAAAGGCAACATAGCCTGACAGACAAAGAAAATATTGAATTTTCAGAAAAATAATGGTATTATATAAAAAAACAATAAGGATATGACCAAATGGAAAATAGCAATAATACCCAAATGTCAAAAACAAGAAAAATGTATTTTATCCGCCTTGCCGGAAGGTGCATTGTGCTTTTTATTGCACTGCTTATGTGGACATTTTGCAAAGAAGAATTTGAAATTGCCAAAGACTTTAATTTTTTTAAAAAGCCATCGTTGCTTCACATTCTTTGGGCAATATGGATATGGGATATGATATTGCAGCTGATTCCCGTTAAGGCTCACATTTCAATCGGCTCGCAAAAGGTGTTTTTTGCAATGTTTCGCCCAATAAAAGAAAAATTCAGCGTTAAATCACTGAAAAAGTATATTAAAGACACAACAAATGCGGCATACAAAGTTATGATAATATGGGTTGTTTTGACAATTGCCATATGCATTTTGTATGCCAAAGGCATAATTGACGTTGCAACAGTGATTCTCGTGTCGGTGATATTTTATGTGTGCGACCTGATTTGCGTGCTCATATGGTGCCCTTTCAGACTGATTATGAAAAACAAATGCTGCACAACCTGCAGAATTTTCAACTGGGATCACCTGATGATGTTTGCACCGCTGATTGCCATAAGAGGTTTTTTTACTTGGACACTGTTTGCCTTTTCATTTATCATATGGCTTGTGTGGGAAATTTGCGTTTTCACCTACCCCGAAAGGTTTTGGGAAAACAGCAATATGGCACTCAGATGCTCCGAATGTACCGACAAGCTGTGCACTCAGTATTGCAGAAAATTAAGAAAATAGTTTTTGGTCATTGCAAATGCAAATTAACCAAACTCCCTGCAGAAATATTGCTCTGCAGGGAGTTTTTTTGTGTTATTATAAGCTTACATCAGAAAAAGTTTGCCACTCTGCCCGAAAGGGTGTAATTATACCACGACAGGCGGCCGGTTCCATACACAGGCTCACACTCGAGCTCTTCTATGCACTGAGTTTTGCCCGATGAATATGCATTTACAACATCAATTGCATATTCAATTCTGCCAATGGAGGTGTTGAAGCGTGACAAAATGGTTTCAAATCCAAAGGCTTTGTTAACAGAAAGCCATCTTTCGCAAAAGATATTTTTTAGCTTTTTAAAATCTTCCAAAAGCTCAGGAAGAATTTTGTTACCATAAAGAGTCATATCTTTGCCCGATTTGTAGCTTTTTTGCATATTGGCGTAGATATAAGCCTTTGTGTACACCAGCTTTAAAACAAGGTTTGTGTATTCGTCGGTGCATTTTGCCATGGCATCTTTTATTTTAAGATACCTTGTGTCTTCATTAAAATCTACACACAAAAGATTATAGAACACGTCGCACCATATTATAGACTTTGGATAAGGATGGATAAAATACGATTCTATAGCTTCCACAATTTCGGGAGTGATGTTTGTTAAAAGTGAGCCCATATTGTCGATGTCGGTTTGAGTGCAATCGGGATTATAGCACATTTCGCTATACATTGCAAAGCCATAAAGTGCGTCAAAATAGTTGGTTTCGCATCCGTCATCACCCCAAAGAGTTGCCCACACATCGCTCACACCCTTTTTGAGGCAGGCGTTGAGTGCGGGAGCAGTGGTTTTGAACGTCAGAGGAATTATGGGCAAAAAGCCGCGGGTAGTATAGGACGTGCCGGCAAAAATGACGGGACGGTTAAGCTCAAAATGACGGTCAAGCATTTTTTCGTAGAAAGCCTGATCTTGATGGTAGTAGTCCCAATACACAAGGTCAACATCAGGCATAGTGGATTTGACCCTGTCGGGGAACACAACCTCCGGGTCGTAATATTCATCAACCGGCGAACCAAGCCTGAAGAACATATCGCTCCACATCATGGGATGCAGGTCATATTTTTTGCAGATGTCGACAACTCTTGAAAGGTGTCTCTCCAGAACGGAATAACGTTCTTTGTATCCAAACTTTCTCACATACTGACCAAGACCCATATCCCAGGCTTCGTCCATGCCGATGTGAATACGGTCGGAGCGGAAAAGCTTTTTCATTTTGGCTATTTCAGCTTCGATGAATTTGTAGGTTTCTTCGCTGTCGCAAAGAAGAACGGCATCGGTGTCTTTAAATTCTTTTGTTTCGCCGCCCCAGGTAAGATATTGTGCCATATGACCAAGAGTTTGTATGCAGGGAATAACTTCTACGCCCAAATCGGCAGCGTAGTTATCGATGTCGATAAGTTCGTCGTCGGTGTAGGCACCTCTCATATAGCCAAAGTGGGGATAGTCCTCCAGAGTGTAGGTGTCTTCGGTATAGAGCATAAACTGGTTGGCACCCATCAGGGCAATTTTTAGTATGAACTCTTTGACCTTTTCGGCACGCATCACTCCTCCGCGTGACATATCTGCCATAAGACCAAGGTTTGAAACCTGTGTGTTTTGTATAATGGAAAACTCTTCCTTATCGGCATTAATTGCACAAAGCGAAAGAGCACGAAGCTTTTGGGGAACTGTTGCACCGGCGGCAGAGATTTTGCCGTCTTTTTTTATTGCAACAACCTCATTGGCATCGCTGAGTGTTACGTTTGAAAAATCGGCATTTAGTGCAGTGCCGGCGATGGTTATAATTTGTTCATTGGTAAGCATAATAACATCTCCGTTTTTTCATTATTATTAAAAATTATAACACAAATGTACCAGCAGTTCAATAGCCATAATATGAGGTCTAACTTAAGATGGGTGAGCATATGGAAGATAACACGCCATTCATATGCTTTTCTTTGCTCTTGGTGCTTATCTTGCCTTGGGTATTAGAGGATTATTTGACCTTAATTATAAGATAAATTATTGTTTATCGGTGTAAAGGCTCCCCTGTGTAAGGGGAGCTGTCAGCGAAGCTGACTGAGGGGTTGTTTTTTGAAAAAGTCATTCACAA
>SVJL01000091.1 GCA_015068985.1 Oscillospiraceae bacterium | reverse complement strand
TTCATACAAATCCTCTTCGATTTTTGCAAACATTGGGTCGGGATGCTTTGAACCGACAGTTCTGAGGCACGCCGCCTCCTTGGCAAGGTTTGCCGCAACATTTGCTGTTCCGCCAATACCGATGCCAAGAACCGACGGAGGACAAACCGCACCGGCACGGGCAGATGCAACAAAGCTTTCCACAACAAATTTTTCGATGCCTTTGATTCCGTCGGCAAAAGCCACAATTCGGTGTCTTGTGCCTCCAAAACACTCACTGCCGCCGCCTTTTGCGGCATAGGAAATTTCGATGGAATCACCGTCCACAAACTTGTAGGTAAAGTCGGGAATGTTCATGCCGATGTTATCTCCGGGGTCAAAGCCTGTAAGGGGGTGCTTCATTGTAGCTCTTAAATAACCCAGCTTTGTTGCCTTTGCAACTGCTCTGCGAGCCGCATTTTCAAGCTCCACAAAACCGCCCTCAAGCTCACATTTGTTGCCAACCTTAAAATAAAATATGGGCCAGCCGGTGTCAACACAAAGGGGGTTTTCTCTTTGCTTTGACATTTCCATGCTCTCAAGAGTTGCCGAAAGACCTTTTTTAGCATCGGGATTTTCCTCTCTTGCTATGGCATTTATGAAGGCATCTTTAACATCGGGAGAAATTTCTGTTGCTCCACGCTTAATAGTTTCAAAAAGCGCCTGTTCATATACATCTGTTTTAATCATTGAGCTTCACCTCAATATAATCATTTTTAATTGCAATTTTTGTACCGAATTGCTTGTTTCTGTCACAAAGATAATCAAAAATAATCTGTGTTTCGACTTCATCTGCCAATGCCGGGAAGCCGGTGTGCATATCAAGTCTCAAAGGATACAGTTTTAACTCGGTGAGTTTTCGGTCTTCAAAGGTCATAAAGGGCATTAGCGAGCGGAAATTATTTACATCATTGTGAAGACCGCCGTTACCAAGTTTTGCTCTTTCGGCTATTTGCTCTTTTGCAGTTAAGCCGTGGGGCATATTGTACTTTTCTCTGAAATCGTCGGGCATGCAAAAGACCATATCACTTTGAAAAATAAAATTGCCGAGACTATAGAAAATGGGTTTATCCTTGTAAATCTCAACGGCTTTAAGCTGATGAGTGCCTGTGCCGATTACAGCCGAAGCACCGCAGTCAATACACTTTCTGCAAAATTCTATTAAAAAATCGTCAGGTTCATCGTCTGTGTCGTGCTTTATTTCGTGAGAATGGATGTTTACTATAACATTTTCGCACTCTTCAAGAGCTTTTTTAATGGTGTTTTCGGTTCTTTTCATATCATTTGAATTAACCTTTGAAAATTTTCCCTCAACTTCGCTTTCACGGAAATTGTATTCACCAAAGCCAAAGCATCCCTCGGGAGGCATTGGAGTGTAGCCGCCCATTCTGGAACGGTTTCTTCTGCCGTCAATGTGCGTTGCGGCAGACATTTCACGAAGTGCCTCCATATGCTTTGCATTAATATGATATTCTATGGAAAATCTTAAGGGATTAAGTCCCGGTCTTCCTGAAAGATAGTCGGATGAATATCCTGCACGGGCGGCATCGTTGAAGGTTGCACAAAGGGAAATCAATGCACTTTTTCCGTTTGGAGTGTCGATAATTGCGTAATCCGAAGCTTCCTCAAGGTCTTTTCCTGCACCGCAAATGGGAATGTTTCGTTTTTTAACAGCCTGCAAAGTGTCAAAAAGACCGTCATAGGAAAAATCCATTGTGTGATTGTTTGCAAATGAACAGCCGTTAAATCCAAAGCTCAGAGTATCGTCGAGAGTGTCTTCTTTTGCAAGCAGCCATGTTCCGCCGCAATAGCTTGAAGCGTAAATTTGTCTGTCGGACAAAACATTTTCAAGATTAAAAAGCTTAACATCTGCTTTGTTTACGATTTCGCTTATTGGGGTTACATCATAATTTTCGGGAAATCTTTCAAGTAATATGGCATCGCCAACACTGAGAATGGTTTGTTTCATTATTTCATCTTCCTTTCATCGGATTTTTCAACCTGTTCCATATCTATTCCGTTCATATTATCCAGTACAAACTGTACACAAACCTTACTGCCTATAGGCAATGCCGATTCATCTATATTAAAATCATTATTATGGGGCAATGCTGTAATTCCTTTTTCTTTATTTCTTGTTCCCAGTCTGAAGAACACACCGGGCTTCTTGGTTAAATATTGCGAAAAGTCCTCAGAACTCATCTTAACAGGCATCTTAGCAAGATTTTCTTCTCCTATAACTTTTGCGGCAGATGATAAAACAAGGTCGGAAATATACGGGTTGTTATAAACCACATAGCACTTTAACTGACTGTCCACTTTAACCTCTGCACCTAATTCATCTGCAGCATTTTGCGCAATTTGTTCAATCCTTTTTGCAATGTGCTCATCTACTTCGCTACTGTATGCCCTTACAGAAATAAGCATTTCAGCATAATCTGCTATTACGTTTTGTGTTGTGCCTGCTGAAAGTTTACCCACAGAGCAAACATATCTGTCAAAAGGATTCATTTCACGGGTAAGCATAAACTGTATATTATTATAAGTTTTTACTGCAGCGGCAAGTGTATCAATACCTGAATGGGGTAAGGTGGCATGAGCAGTTTTTCCAAAAAATTCAATTTTTATTGTTCGCGACGATGCCATGGAAGCGCCTTTGCATACGCCAACAGTTCCAACATCAAGCCAGTTTTCAATATGTTGACCAATTATTATATCTATATCATCCATTACACCATCTGCCACCATGTACTCTGCTCCGCTTTCCTTCCCCTCTTCACTGGGTTGAAACAGAAGTTTTACTCTGCAATTGATTTTACTTTCTGATTCCTTTAATGCTTTTGCAGTGCCTAAAAGCATTGCTGTATGCGCATCATGACCACACGCATGCATTTTTCCTTCGTATTTGGATTTAAACGGAATATCTGTTTTTTCACTGATTAAAAGTGCATCCATATCCGCACGAATGCCAATTGTAAAATCTTTTTTCTCAGGATTTATGGTGGCAACCACACTGCTCTTACCATACTCCTCTGTATAGGGAATCCCCATTTTGTCGAGTTCTCTTTTAACAAGAGCAATTGTTTTTGGCAATTCAAAATCAACCTCGGGATATTGATGAATCTCTCTTCGAATACCAATTATATAATCTTTATCTATATTTATCATGGCATTTACTCCTTACAGCACTATATTCGCAAGCGGCATATGCTGCTGACAACCGTATATGTCGTTATCTGCAAGAGCGCCGCTTATGTTTTTTCGCGGAAATGTTATCTTTATGGAATTTACAATATCATAGGATATGATGTCGATTTTATCTGTAGAAACATCATACGCCTTTGAAATTTGTTCCTTTGTGAGCCTTTGTTCAACATATTTCATATCCTCACGTGAATTGAAAATCAAATCAAAAGTAATGAAAAGAGGTCCTGCGTTTTTACTTCTTAAAATTTTTGTGTAGTCAATTAGTTTTTTCATTTTCAAACCTCCTCAAGCTTTATTTTTGAAGTTTCAATGAGAGAATCCACCTTTGCGAGGTGAAAAACAGAAAACTCATATACTGCACCAACATGAATATCCGACGGAGAAAAAGGAAATGCAAGATTGCCTGCAGTTGACTTTCTGCCATCATAGTCACAGTGGAGCATTCTGCTTCTCACAAGAGCGCACACCGTGTCGGCAATTTCCTGAGTTTTGCCCACAACATCCATTATTACGCCCATTGAGCTTTCCTTGCCTCCGCTTGTTTTGAAAAATATTTTGTAGCTGCCCTCGGGAAGTGTGTCTTTTGTGTTTTCGGCAACGAATTTTGTGACCGTGTCTGTAATCAGACCAATGTTTTCAATTGTTTTGGGGTCATATATTGTAGCCGGGCAAATTGTGCGATAGCCTGCACATCTGACCCCTTCAAGCTTCAGGGTTTTTTCTTTGGCTTCAATAAATTCGGAGCCCGACACTCTGACCGTTCTGTCATCGACCTGAGTGAACACAGAATTTGTTAGGTCGCAAACACCGTCGGGTTCATAAATCAAAAACGGATTTGACTGTTCATAAAGGGTGTGAGCCGCAACTCTGTCTACCGTACACCTTCTTATCGGGTTTGCAGGACGAAGCTCAAAACAGTCGTCATATATGTAGCCTTGCATAACATCTGCCGCCGCAACGGGTTCGGAACACATCGCACCGCATTCCATTATCTTTGCCATGTGAAAAGCAAGACCGTGGCTGTAGCCTTCATAAATGCAGGGTGCGGCATAAATTGCAGTGTCGCAGGCACGACCGCAAATTATAACATCGGCTTTTTGTTTTAAAAGTTCAATGATGGGAGCGATTCCAACCTGACTTACAATGCGAGTGCTTTGGGATATCAAATCTTTGTCCGCCGTAAATTCACTGCTCATATCAATGAGTTTGCCGCTTTCAAGCTTGCTTAGAACGTATTGTGTATCAACATCGGCGAGAACCGTTCCAAGCTTAAATGAAAGATTTTGCTCCTTTGCAACTTCCAAAAGGATTTCTTTAAGCCACATAACATGAACCTCACTGCCAGCACCCCCGGCTGTGCCTATGATAAAGGGAGCTTTGTGTTCCAGAGCCTTGGGAAGTGCAAGGGATAAATCCCTTTTTACTGCACTGCGGTCTGTGAATGATTTTCCGCTGCCGAGATAATATGGTCCCGGGTCAGTTGAACCTGCATCAACGCCAAGGTAATCAACCTTTTCGGAAAAAGCAATATCAAGAGCTTCTTTGCTGTAGCCATAGCCAAGAAGTCCGTTTAAAGCAACTATTTTCAATTTATATCATCACCTTTCGCCTCTATTATAACAAAACGCCTTAAGGATTAAATTGCATTTTGTTCGGTTAATATTGCATTTCGAACATTTATTATTGCAATATATATACATTCTGTGATACAATAATACCGGTGATGAAAATGGATGCAAAAAAAATCTTTCTTTCGGGATATAAAAACGCAACAGAAAATTTTTATATTGACAAAATAACAGAACCCACAAAAGCACTCAAACCCCATATTCACAACTATTTTCAAATATATTTTTGCAAAAGAGGAAAGCTGACTCACAATCTCACAAACACCTCTGCCACTCTTTTCAGAGGGGATGTTTTTGTGTTGCCGCCAAACACGGTGCATTACATTGAAAAAAATGTTTCGGATACGGTTTTTTATTCAATATCATTTACTTTTGATTTTATAAAAGAAAAAGAACTGACCGACAAATTTCCCTGTGATTTTCTTTCTTCACTTCAAAAAAGCTCAAAGGTTTACCCAAAGCTCACCCTTGCACCTGAGGATATTGTTTTCGCAGAGTGCATCTTAAACAAAATGGCAGATGAGTTTGCGGACAAAAAAATAGAATGCGAAACGGTGATACGCGACCTTCTTCTTTCGCTTGTCACCCTTATTGCAAGACTTCACATTGATCAGACGGAAAATGTGTATACCGATATACACACGAAAAAACAGCTTATCAGCTATTGCATATCATATATCGACATACACTTTAACGAAGCTATTACACTCAATGATATTTCAAAAAGATGTGCCATGTCAAAGACTACCTTTTGCACCTTGTTCCGTAATGCAACGGGAATGTCTTTCAAAGAATATCTGAATAAGAAAAGAATTCAAAAAGCCATATCGCTGATGAAAAACGGCGAAAAAATAACCGAATCCGCAAGAATAAGCGGATTCGGCGAATTTTCTACGTTTTATCGTAATTTTGTTAAGTATACGGATATGAGCCCGGAGGAATATGCCAAAATTCACAGAATGAATATTGATTAATTAATTTATTCCCCCATCAAATCATAGTTGAACCACAAAACAGTGTAGCGGTCTTTAAGGTCTTTGGCATAGGAAACGGCAGTGTTGATTTTTTCCCTGCCATACATTTTTTCAAACTCAGTCATATCGAGACCTACTTTTGAAAGGATGTCTGAAATCTCATCGGCTGTGGGGCATTCGGAGAGAACATTCTTGATTTCGTCTTTTTTTGCTTTGTATACTTCAAGGCGGTTATTTTGGTAATTACCCACCCTATCCTGAAGCTTGATGCATTCATCGGCGGCGGATTTGTATATCTCTTTGATTTTGTTTTCGTAGTCTTTTCTTTCAAGGCGGAAAATGCTGTCGGGAATGTCTGATTTCAGAAGAGTTTCTCTGATTTTTGCAGTGACTACAGTCGAATATGCCACATCAATACCATGAGCAAAATATGGTTTGGAATCGATTATTCCCACAATTTCAAAAAAGTGTGAAAGATGGTGTTCACTGCCCGATGCAGGTCTTGACGAGCCTGCAAAGCTCATCATTATGCCCACAATGACAAGAGCCTCGGAGAGTGCACGAATGCTTTCTTCGTCACGATTCAAAAGACCCTTTGCGTTTTTGAGCGTGTTATTTATCATTTCATAGGTTGTGTCATAAATATAATCACAAAAATATTCATCATTAACAATCATTGAAAGCTTCCAGTCGCAAAGAGCAGAATACTTGCCGATTATATCACCGTAGCCTGCCTTTATCATATCCATGGGAGCATTTTTCAAAACATCAACATCGGCAATGATGGCTCTCGGAAGATGAGCCTTGACGGTTTCTTTCATACCCTTTAAAATCATTGCCGCACCGTCGGAAGCATAGCCGTCCATAGAAGGAGCAGTTGCCACAACCATATAGGGGATTTTTGCAAAAAAGGAGACATATTTGCATAAATCCTGAATTACGCCGGAACCGATCCCAACGATAAGGTCGGTGTTATCAATCTTTTGATTAACGGTTTCAATTGCATCCTCATTTGGAATGAGAATTGTTTTTCCGTCAAAAATGACCTTTTCTACCTTTTTCCCCGAAAGAGCATCAAGGGTCTTCTCCCCTGCCGCATCAAAGGTGTTTTCATCGGCAACAACAAGAATGTTACCATATGAACCGCAAAGCATCTTTAGCCTTGATATGGCATTTTTTTCTATGTAAACGTAGTCGATATCACATTTGTGAAATTTTCCGCAGCTGCATTCAATCCCCTTTAAAATTGTGTTTATATCCATAATATCAATCCTTTACAAATATCTTAACAGTCAACATTAGAACCAATTATAACACAATAAGCAAAATAATTCAACACTTCATAAAAAACATTCATATTCTGATAATAAACGTAATAAAAAGCAGGCTGTGCCTGCACCCATGTCGCGAGCATAGTTTGCTCTGCATCTCATCTTGCGGACGGAGTTAAACGTAATAAAAAATTAATTCCGGAAGGAAATATGTTGAAGATCCAAATAAAAAAGAATGATTCAAAATTTATCATATAGACAATGTGTGCTTTCGGATACAGACTGTTTTGCAAGGAGTGTGCCAATTCTGCACAGGTTACGATATATCGGAATTGTTTATGATACTTTGAAATTGGGGTTTGTATGGGAGTTTAACACAAGGACGAAAGGCTCCCTTGTGTAAAGGGAGCTGTCACGAAGTGACTGAGGGATTGTTAAATAATAAACTCTCAAACAATCACAAATACTG
>SVJL01000090.1 GCA_015068985.1 Oscillospiraceae bacterium | reverse complement strand
ACTGAGGGGTTGTTTTTGAAAATTTCATTCACAATCCCTCCACCAAGCAAAGCTTGGTCCCCCTCCCTTTACACAAGGGAGGCAACGCCAAAACTAAATTTCATCTCACCTATAAACAATAATTTACAACACTTCGACTCCCTGTCAGATAGCAAAAAACCGACTCACGGCATATTGCCTTTAGAGTCGGTTATTTTTATATTCGAGCAAATCTGTAAGCCGGGTTCTGTATTAGACAACTATCTATCTAGGATATACATTTCTGCATACCTCAAGCCACCCAGAAACAGCCGAGCAAGCCATGTGTTATGCCTGGGTGTTGCATCAGATGGGGTTTACACGCCAGTTCGATCTCCCGAACCGCGGTGAGCTCTTACCTCGCCTTTTCATCCTTACCGCAAAGACGAAACCTTGCGGCGGTTTTTTTCTGTTGCACTTTCCTTAGAGTTACCTCCACCGGGAGTTACCCGGCACCCTGCTCTATGATGCCCGGACTTTCCTCATGCAGAGCCTTACGGCTTCTGCCCGCAGTTGTCTGATTTGCTCTATAGTATGATATCATATGCAGGTTGTTTTGTCAAGAAACGTAAATTTTTAAAAAATCAAAATTTTTTCAAAAAACCCTTGCATTATTTGGTGATTTATGTTATTATATTTGAGTCGCAAATTTAATATTTGCCGGTGTGATGGAATTGGCAGACGTGCGAGACTCAAAATCTCGTGGTAGCAATACCGTGTCGGTTCGACCCCGACCACCGGCATCAGAAAAAAGCATCAATCTTGATACAAGATTGGTGCTTTTTTCAATGAAGCGTTCCTTTCGGGAACATTAAGCAGCCTGCGGCTATGAAGTCGCTTCGCTAATGAAGTGTGCCTTACGGCACATTTGGAACGCTTCGCTTCATAAATCCGATTTGCGGATTTGCTTCATTGTGGCAAAGCCACTGCTTCATATTTGCCGAACGAACGATTTCATCATTGTATTACTTAGCGTTTATGATATAATATTATTGAAGTGATACAAACTAAAAGATAACATATCTACAGCTCTAAAGCTGATTTACGATATTGACTCGGACTTTTTCCGGTGATTTTTTTAAACAACCGTCGGAAATATGTTGCCGACGAAAAGCCAAGCATGCTGCTTATTTCTTCGATAGATATGTCTTCTTTGCAAATAAGCAATGATGACGCACGGTTAACAAGAATGTGGTTTTTATAATCAATGGGCGACATCCCAACCTCATCACGAAATTTTGCATAAAAATTGGACACACTCATATTGCAAAGAGATGAGAGCTGCTCCACAGACATATCCTGTTCGGAATTAAGATGAATATAGTCTACAGCATTTTTTATGCGGGAATCATATTTTTTCTCATTAGTGTGCAACAATGACGGCAAAATCTCGCCAAAGAGCCTATAAAAATCGCCCATCACAACAAACCGCTCAGAAACACTGCCATCATAGTGGTCATATGCATATTCAAAAATTCTTTTGAAACGGTCAAAATCGGGCACTTCCACCCGTTGAATAACAAAACCGCTTCGTTCGGAAATTATGCAATTTGGAGCAAAGCAAAAATGATAGCTTATGTAGCTTATGTCAGAATTTCCCCTCCAGAGAGATTTGTATTGAGAGGTAAGAGGCACAAAAATAATGTCCCCTTTTTCAACATGCACAATTTTCTCCATACCGTCATTCCAAAAATAAAAATCTGCTTCTCCGTCAAGCAACAATCCCATACAAAAATGGGGTCTGGGGCAGTCGGAAAAATCGCATACGTTAGAGTTTTGGTATCTGTATTTGTCTACCTTAAAAAACTCAAAGTTCTTGATTTCACTGATGTTCACCAATTACCATCTCCATCTTGATGTAGTATTGTTTTGTTTTTTCGTATTATATGGTATTTTCTTTTATTTGTCAATATGATAAAATTGAAAAAACGAACTAAAGGAGGCTTTATTAGTTATGAAAGCAATTTTAGTAAAAGAAGACAAAAGTCTGGTTTGGGACAATGTGCCCGACCCGATAATCAAAGCTGATGAGGTGCTTGTAAAAATTGAGTATGCAGCACTCAACCGTGCCGACCTGATGCAGCGTGAGGGTGATTATCCCCCACCGGAGGGTTGCCCTGAATGGATGGGCTTGGAAGTGTCGGGCGAGATTGTTGAAATTGGAAAAGCTGTGCCTGCAGAGTGTACACTGAAAATCGGCGATAAGGTTTGTGCACTCCTTGGCGGCGGAGGCTATGCCGAATATGTTGCAGTGAAATACGATATGTGTATGCCGGTTCCCAAGGGATGTACAATGGTTGAAGCGGCGGCAATTCCCGAAGCATTTGCAACAGCATATCTTAACCTGTTTATGGAGGGCAACATCAAAGCCGGAAACACCCTGCTTATGAATGCGGGTGCATCGGGACTTGCAAGCGTTATTATACCAATGGCCAAGGCATTTGGCATAAGAGTTATAACCACCGTTTTAAGCGATGAAATTGCAGATTCTATCAAGCATCTTAACGCAGACAGAATTGTGGTTACAACAAAGGAAGATATCAGCGAAGTTTTAAAGGAAGAGCTCAGCGAAGGAAGATCTGTTGACGTTGCAATCGACTGTCTCGGCGGTGAAATAATGGGCAAATGTATTCATTATCTGACACACGGCGCAAGGTGGATAATGATTGCGGCTCTGGCAGGTCAGAAAACCGAAATAGACCTTAAAAATATCTACGTGCGAAATGTGCGCATTATCGGCAGCACGCTCCGCTCCCGTTCACCTGAGGTGAAAGCACAAATTCTGTCAAAGCTCGTAAGCGAAGTATGGGAAAAGGTTGAATCAGGTGCTGTGCGTCCCACCATTTATGAAGTGCTTCCAATAACCGAAGCTGAAAAAGCTCATGATTTGCTGTATGCCGGCAAAAATGTGGGAAAAGTTGTTTTGAAAGTAGAGCAATAATTTCTTGAAAAACTTGACTAAATTCCGCATCAATAATATAATAAATATATCTTGAATATATGTTAAGATTTATTTATGCTTACAGGAGGATATGACTCAATGAATTTGATAAAATTTAACGGAGTGTATAAAGACTATATTTGGGGCGGAACGAAGCTAAACGAAAAATACAACAAAAACACCGGTCTTGAAAAAACAGCCGAAAGCTGGGAGCTCAGCGTCCATCCCGACGGAGAAAGCATTATTTGCGGCGGAGAATCAGACGGTGTACCGCTTTCGGAATACATAAAGACCAATCCCGATGTTTTGGGAACAAACCGCAAATCGGACGAGCTTCCTGTTTTAATCAAGCTCATTGATGCCGCCGACAATCTGAGCGTTCAGGTTCATCCGGATGATGAAATGGCAAAACGCCTTGAAAACCAAAACGGCAAAACCGAAATGTGGTATGTTATTGAAGCCGATAATGATGCAAGAATCATTTACGGTGTTAAGGAAGATATAACAAAGCAGCAGCTTAAAGAAGCAATTTCGTCAAACACTGTTGAAAAACTTCTTAATTCCGTGTCTTCAAAAAAAGGTGATGTTTTCTTTGTTGAAGCAGGAACAATTCACGCCATAGGAAAAGGCAATCTGATAGCAGAGATTCAGCAAAACTCAAACGTTACCTACAGACTTTACGACTATGACAGACGAGACAAAAACGGCAACGCAAGAGAACTTCACATAGACAAAGGCGTTATGGCATCTGTTACCAAAAAACTGCCCGAAAAAGCCATTCCCCTCTGCAGTGACGGCACAAGGCTCATTGCTTCCTGTGAATACTTCAATGTTAGGGAGTTGACGGTTGAAGGTATGGCACAAATGGAATGCACCACAAAGAGCTATCAGGCACTTGTTTGTGTTGACGGAAGTCTTGAATTTGAAAGCAATTATGATAAAGAAATGATAAATGCCGGTCAAACAGTGTTTTTGCCGGCAGGACATGGAAAATACACACTAAAAGGCAACGGAAAGGTATTAATAACCGAAAACTGATTTGTAATTTTTAAAGGGTCTGGTAAAAAATTCACGAATTTTTTACCAGACCCTTTTGTACTGTTTTTAAATAATTAAACCTTATTATATATTACCAATATAATTCGGTTTCGTTATATAGTTTGTGGAGTGCTTCCATATAATAGTAGTCTCCCCAGATGTTGCACTCATCAATACCAAGACCGTGGGGAACTGAATATGTGGCATGGAGCAGAAGTCCGTTTGATTCGGGAACATCCTTTGTGGCACAATTGTCATACAACGAATTCATTGTAAGGTTTATAAACTTTTTGTATTTAGCCTTATAGGGGTCACTATCATCAAGAAGCTTTATAAGCTCAATAAGTCCGCATACCACAAGAGCTGCTGTGGCAGAATCTCTGGGTTCATCATCTCCGGTGATATCCAAATCCCAATAAGGAATGAAATCTTCGGGGCAACGATTGATATAATAGTTTGCCATTTTTTTGCAAACCTCAATGGCATCGGGATCTTTAGTATATTTGTATGTGAGCATCATGCCATATACGCACCAACCCTGACCTCTCGACCATGTTGTGTCGTCGCTGAAGCCCTGATCTCTTTTTCCATAAAGCGGAGCACCTGTTTTGGCATCAAAGAAATATGTCTGATGAGAGCCTGCGTTGTCCCTTACTGTGTTATTAAGTGTAGTTCTGAAGTGTTTATAAGCCATATCGTGATATTTGGGATCGCCTGTTTCTTCACTTGCCCAATAAAGAAGAGGAATATTCATAAGGCAATCAACGATGAGTCTGTTTTCTGTTTCCTGACCCACATCACCCCACGCCTGAATAAAGTTACCCTTTTGGTTGTAGCGTGTTGTAAGATGCTCTGCGGCAAGAAGTGCTGCTTCCTTTGCCTGCTCGTCGCCTGTGAGCTTATATGCAGCAACACAGGAGAGAGAATACAAAAATCCCATATCGTGATGGTTAACGCCTATTTTGTTGCTGATACGGTCATAAAATTCCGGAATGTGCTTCATTGCAAGCTCTTTATATTTTTCATTTTTGGTGTCTTCCCAGGCAAGCCAGAGCATTCCGGTCCAAAAGCCTTGCTCCCATCCCGCGTGAGTATAAGGAACCGTAGAATAAATGTAATTCTCACTCGAACCGCAAGGGTATTGACTGCCAAAATCCTCCATACCTTTATCAATTTTGGCAAGGGCTGCATCGTGTGCTTTTTTTAATTTGGCAGCATCATACACACTGTCATCCTGATTAAGATATGGGTTTGTAATTCCTTCGTCAACGATTTTTTTCAAAAACATAACTATTCTCTCCTTTGTTACAATTAGTATGAATAAAACTGTATTTTGCTTGTAAATTATTATAAATTCTCTACAAAGAAGTTTTTTGCATCAATTTCATATTTTTTGCCGTCAATCTCAATGACGGATTTCTTATCAGAATAATTATATGCATAAAGCTTTTTGTTGTTTTGAGCATCAAGCCAAATAACCGCACAAACCTTGGGAACAGATTGGGTAAATTCATAAACCTCGGGCGGATTAACTTCGCTTGTGCCTTGCCATGTGATGTCATATGTATCACAAGAATACTTTGGAATTTCAAGAAGTCGTCCGTAGATAATATCTTCTTTGTTTGCTTTAAAAAAGTCCGTTCCACGCTTTATTACATCAAGAAAATCCTTCTGATTTTCAAGCTCTGAAAGCTCTCCTGCTTCAATGCTGGGAATCATTCCCCAAAGAATGTTGCGGATGTAATTAAATTCAAACCGGTCAAGATTGTCGGGGAAACAACAAATTGAACCATAGCTGAGTGCATAATCACCATATATCATAGCAAAAAGAGGAACAGCCACAGAATCGCCGCTATGGGTAACCGCGTTGAATGCAGTGTGCTGGAAGCAAGTGTCTAAAACAAGGAAAAGGTCAAAAACATCAATATAAGATTCGCAACACGACTCTGTTGTCATTATCCGGTCTTTGCCTATAAGAGCTTTTACGTTTCTCATCATTGTGTGATAAGAATCGTTCCACCACGAACCGCCACCTATTGGGTGAGGATGACTCTCGTCAAAACAAAGCATTGCATTGAATGAGGCTACCTGATCAAGATATACCCCGTCGAAGCCTTCGTCTAACACATATTCCCTACACATATCAACAACCTTGTTCTGCCATACGGCACAGGTCGGACAAATTGTTACAAGATGCTGCTGTGGTGTCCAGGGTTCGTTGGAAATTTCTCCGCTGCTGACTTTTATGGCTGCTGCAGTTATATTGAAATCTTCCCACGATTTTGTTGTTCTTTCCCATAGTCGGGCATTGGTATAGGGAATTTTGATTATGCCCTCATCCGAAAAACGTTTGTTCCATTCTTTGAGCTTTTCGGGCCAGCCGATTTTTCTGATTTCGTCATTGAAATAGTCGGGTGTGTCCCAATCGTGCTCGTGGTTAAGATTCCATCCGTACCAATGAAGAGCAATATTACATTCCAAGTAGTCACGAAGCATAAGCGAGGTCTTAAAATATTCTTCTGTGCGTGTTCCAAGCTTTCCGTTTGTGTGGTTCACTCTCCAGAGGTCCGTTTTAACAAGTTTTTCGGAAAGATATTTTTCTGAAAGCTTTTCTTTGCACCATTTTTGTTTGATGGCCCAGCTTCTGTATACCTTTGTGGCATCCTGCCAGTCACCGACAAACAATTTGAGCACAAACTCATAGGGCATACAGTAGTTTGAGGTTTTGCCCATATTTTCAGGATAGTTTATGATAGAAAAATCAATTCCGCAGATTTCTTCGTTATATGCCCACGAAAAGGTTTTGATGTTGGCATTTTCATCTTCTGTGGCAAAATAGTAGCCAAAATCTGAAGGGCTGTAGAATGATGTGTATTGATAGGAAAGACCGGCAGGATAATCGTTTTCGTATGCCCCTTTTCCTCTACCCATCCAGAAAGGAACTTGTTTATTCTTGGAGAAAAGCGAATCAACAGGGTTTTTAAGAAGTGTGCCGCTTTGATAACCAACCAGAAGATAGTTATCACTTTCAAACCTGAGACCTTCAAATATAGGGAATATAACTTTGTTTACGCAGATTCCGCCATACAAATCGACATTTATATTCCAATATATCTTCCCGTCATCACCGGCTCTTAAAGTAACAGCTACCAATGCCTTTTCATTTTCCCAAAAAAGCTTGAGCATATCTGAATAAGCCTGTGTTCTGAACGAAGTCATATCTTTGATTTCAAAAGCTCCGGCATTTGTTTCAACCCTCCAGAGCTTACTGCAAAGCGAAATTGTCTTTCCGTTATATTCTATCCCGTTTAAATATCCGTTTTTATCATCAAATAACAGAGGGATTTGCCCTTTTTCGAATGTGATCATTAATATGTCCTCCTGAAAATTTGTATTGAATGATAGTCAAATTTAGACTTTGATTGCAAGATAAATTATTGTTTATTGGTGTAAAGGCTCCCCTGTGTAAGGGGAGCTGTCAGCGAAGCTGACTGAGGGGTTGTTTTTTGAAAAAGTCATTCACAATCCCTCCACCAAGCAAAGCTTGGTCCCCCTCCCTTTATACCCCAAGGG
>SVJL01000089.1 GCA_015068985.1 Oscillospiraceae bacterium | reverse complement strand
ATGTTTGGAGAATTGAAAGTTCTTCCTCACTTCCGAAGCCATAAAGCACTCCGATGCCGTCAATGCCAAAATGAGCAGCACCCAAAAGGTCGAACTTACGGTCGCCGATCATTACGACCTCCGACATATCTGTTATTTTCAAGGTGTCTTTAATATACTGTAAAACTTTGACCTTTGAATCACGGCTTTTGTCAAGAGATGCACCGGCAACAAAGCAAAAGCTGTCGGCAAGTCCATAATAATCAAGAAGACCATCGGCAAAATGCTGCGGTTTGGCTGTTGCGAGAACGTTTTTAAATCCGTAAAAGGCAAGCTTTTGTATTGTTTCTTTTATTCCATCATACAGTTCGCTCTCCTGCATATATGAGTTGTTGTAGCGTTCACGATATTTTTCAACAGCTTCAGTTGCCTTAACATCGTCAAATCCAAACATAGACACAAAACAATCGTGAAGCGGAGGACCGATTACCGGACGAAGGTCATTCATATCGGTTATATGAATCCCATAAAATTCAAGAGCATGTGCAAAGCTTTTTGTTATGCCCTCAAATGTGTTGACAATTGTTCCGTCTAAATCCCAAAAAAGGTATTTATATTTTTTCACGCTTTTCACCTCTCAAATACACTCAGAAGATCGGGCTGAGACTGTAGTCTTTGCTCTTGCAAACAAAATACAACGTAATTTCCTGTATGCCAAGAAAAGCGGCTTCGCCGCACCGCCTACGGCGGAAGTGCGGAGCATTATCGCTTTTCTTAAGCCATGTGCATTTTTGAAAAGCTTTGCTTTTCAAAAAAATAACCCGCCTTTTACCAAAGGCAGGTTATTTGAACGAACTAATTATTCAGCCTTTAAAACTTCTTTGCCGTCATAGCTGCCACAGTTTTTGCAAACTCTGTGAGCCAATTTGAATTCGCCACATTTGGGGCATTTTACCATGCCGGGTAAAGAAAGCTTCCAATTTGCTCTTCTTTTATCTCTTCTTGCTTTTGAAACTTTTCTCTTGGGTACTGCCATTAGTTCCACCTCCAAATTTTTTCTTAGCTATAATTGCCATCATTTTAAAAAATCTTTTAATGCAGCAAGGCGAGGATCAACATTGTCAACTTCGCAATCGCAACTTTCTGTGTTGAGGTTGCAACCGCAAACTGGACAAAGGCCCTTGCAGTCTTCACTGCACAAGTTGGTTATCGGCAAAGCACAGCAAAAACCCTGCTCTGCGATTTCCTTTAAATCGATTTCATTGGAGTTCAAAATGATGACATCATCATTTTCGTTTTCCAACTCGGTTTTAGAAAAAACCTCTTTTATAGTGAAATCAAGCTTCTCTTCTACCGGAGCGAGGCAACGTGAACATTGAGAAACGTAACCTACAACGCAACTCAGCACCATATAGAGCAAGCCGTCAATATTTTTGACATCGCCCTCTATGTGCATGGGAGATGTGAAGCTGATATCCTGACCGTTAAAACTGACAGAGTCAAAAACCAAATCTTGCGAGATAGAAATTGACGCACCATCGTTATTAATTAATTTAGAAATATCTAAAACCATATTACACCTCGACATAACAAAACTATTATATATATTTATGTGAATTTTGTCAAGACCTTTTTTAAATTTAATGGATTTTTACTATCCTTTTGTCAATTAACATTTTTTTCTTGTTCAAATAAGCTAAATTGGTCTTTAAAACCGTAATTTTATTATGTATTATCGGATGACGAAATATCCTCAACATCTACATTTACTTTGTGAGGAATTGGTTTCCATTCAACCTTCATAAACATTGCGGCAAACATCGTCACCTCTCCTATCACATCGAATATTGGCCACATAAGGCAAAAATACAATTTTTTCAAAAGCGGAATGCGGACAATGCGTCTGCGCTCTATGAAGAAAACATATATGCCGAGGAAAATGTTGCCCACGTAACGCAGAGAAAATGAAAGCAGAAATGCAGTGAGAGGAGTGTACCACTTTTGCATGGCAACACCTACCAGACACACAATGGCGATGTCGGCAAAAAGTGTGATGACCTTTGCAAGCATAGATATGAGATTTTTGGGAAAGGTTATGGTGAGCATATCGTAAGACATAAGTCGCATTTTCAGCCCCCTGAAGCTTTGGGAGTTGGCAATGCGGTGCCAGATTGGAGCTTGTTTGATTACGGCAGAAATTTTGCCGATGCAAAATGACACTGCACAAATCGCATAGGCTATTGCACAAAGCAATAAAGACGGCAAATAAAGAAGTATTTTTGCCAAGCTCAGCACAGTGTTAAATGCACTGTTAAAACGCAGGTCTTTTGCAAAACCATAAACTTTTTTTGCATCCTCCAGAATATGGATAGCGGTGTTATCGGTAACAGGAAGGTTGTTTGGAGTGCTTTCGGGGTATTCGGGTCTGTTTTTGACAGAGACAAAGATGTGACCAAAAAGCTTTGGTCCCGATTCGGCAAATGCCTGAAGGTGACCTTTGCTCCAACGGATTCGCTGACGGAGAGCAATTCGGAGCGAGGTTGGTTGCTCATCATAAAACTCGGCACTGTTGCAATAGGAAATACGATAACCGGCAACAACCGCATCGGCTGCAAAGGCTCTGTCTTCTGTGAAAGACACATAGTGCCAACCGTCCTTTATTATCTCCGATGCAAACATAAATCCCGTGCCCTGAATGCGGCACGCAAGGCCAAGCGATGAGCGGCCACGATGCTCGTGACGGATTGTGCGAATCCAGTGGAGGCCATAGCTTGCGGCTATCCAGTTGTCGGCAAAGTTTTTGGTGTTACGATAAGACGTGACAATTTTTTCGCCGGAGTCAAAAGCTTCGTTCATACGTGAAATATAGTCTTTTTTCAAAAGATTGTCGGCATCAAAAATAAAATATGCTTCAAAAGCCTCGATGCCATAGTCATGTTTGATATTATCAACCAAAAATTCGAGAGCATAGCCTTTTGTTCGGTGATCGGGATCATTTCGCTCATAGCACACAGCACCCAAATCTCTCGCAATTTGTGCGGTGTTATCGGTGCAATTGTCTGCCACAACAAAAACCGTTATCAGCTCTTTGGGATAGTCCTGAGCATTAATGCTTTTTATGAGGCCTCCAATGACGGCAGCTTCGTTGCGTGCTGCAATCATAATTGCGTATTTATGTTTCTTTTTTGCTTCAGGGAACTTTTTTGTACAGAAAAAACCTACTGTCGTAAAAAACGGCAGCAGAAAATATAAACCAACAGCAATTGAAGCTATTATAACCAAAACTTCTTTGAGAAGCTCTAAAATATCTGTGGCACACATATGCTATGTTGCTCCTTATTCTATGGGGTTTCCGGGATAGGATATATCGAACAGGCGGTCGCAAAGTTCAAATGCGGCACCCTTAATTGTCTGAGCCAGATCAACATCGGTTATGCAGATGTCGGTGTCGGCAATAAGTGCGGGATAGACACGTTTTTTCATTAGTGAAACAGCCTTTTCTATAACTGACGGGCAAGACGAAAACTGCCCCTTGCTTATGACAAGTGAAGCAGGATTAAAAAGCGTGATAAGATTTGCAAGACCGATTGACAAATACGAGCTGCATTCGTCAAGTGCTTCAAGTGCATCTTTATTGCCACTTTTGCAAGCTAAGTCAAAATCTGAAAGAGATGTGACCTTGTTGCCCGAAACATCAGAAAACCCTTTAATGAGATACTCTGCCGAGCAAACAGCCTCAAGACAGCCTTTATTGCCGCAAAAGCACTCCGGTCCGTCTTTGCAAACTGTTGTGTGGCCAATTTCTCCAAGAACAGAATTGCACACTGCACCCTCGGTTATACGCACTGCACCTATGCCGTTTTCCAAATCGACAAACACCAAATTATGGTCTGAGTGATCAGTTCGGCTTATGCAGTAGCCAACAGCTTTAAGGCGGGAAATGTTTTCAACAAAAACAGGCAAACCGGTTTTTTCTTCAAAAAGCCTTTTTATGTCCATTTCTTTCCATTTCATACTTGATGAAACAACAAATCTGCTTCCACCGAGAACCAGCCCGGAAAAATTGATGCCAATTGCCAATGTGCGTTCTTTGCCTCGTTTGTTGAGCAAATCACAAACAAGCTTCAACACGCACTCTATTGCCATTTCTGATGACATTCCTTTTATGGAATCGGAGCAACTGTCTATAATTTTGCCGTCGGGGGTTGTGTAAAAAATATCGGCACAAGTTCCGGTGAGTGATGCAATTATCAAGCCATGGGCATCATTGGAAAAACGAAGCAGAGTTGTTTTTCTGCCAACACGGTTTGCAGGTTCTATGCCGCTTTCGGTTAGCATACCTATATCGAGCAGATAGGCAGTGATATTTGTTATTGACGCAAGAGACAAGCCTGTGTGCTGAGATATAACCGGGCGGGAAGTATCGGGATTTCTTCTGATATAATTAAGAACACGCAGACGATTCATTTTTTGCATTAGTCTGACATTTCCAACTTGTTTTGGCATTTGTGTCTCCTTTCGGAATACAAGTGTAAACCAATTGTAGCATTGATGAATTTTTTTGTCAAATAAACAACAAAAATAAAGATGTTATTCCTTTTCTAAAGTAACCGGTTTTATCCACTTACGGCTCACAAAATGCCTTATGCACATTATGCTTTTTGGGATATCTTCAACAAGATAGCCGATAAGAAAAACATATATAAAGGGGATTTTTAGCACAAATGCTGCAATAAAGCTTGCCGGAATCGCCATTCCCCAAAGGCAGATTATGTCGAACTTGGCACCGGTGACAGAATCGCCGCCGGAGCGGAAAATTGCACATACCATTGTGTAGGGAATGTTACGAAAGCAAAGCTCTATGGCATAAATTGTGATCAAGGTTCCGGCAATTGCGACGGTCGTGCTGGTTATATTGCCACTCATATTGAAAAGATAGATAACTTTTTCTTTGAATGTAATGGCAAAGGTTGCAATGAATGCGCTTATAACCGGAGCTGAAATAACAAGACGTTTTGCTCTTTCGTAGGCTGTGTCGAGTTTACCCTCGCCTATTGTTTTGCCAACAATAACCGCACCGCCGTCGTTGAGACCGATAAAGAGAATCATACATATGCTTTCAACAGTTCTGAGAATTGTGCAGGCGGCATAGTTTTCGTAGCCTGTGTTGGAATAGATTGCGTTGGTGCATACCGTGCCAAGTCCCCACATAAGCTCATTAAAAATGACCGGAGAGGCTTTTTTCATAAATGCACGATAATCGGCAAAATTAAAATTAAACAATTCTTTAAGGGAATCTACAACAATATTGCTTTGAAAAAACGAAACAATCAAAAGCACTCCATAGCCAATCCATGCCGAAACTGCTGTTGCGATGGCAGCACCTCTCATACCCATTGGGGCGAATCCGAACTTACCAAAAATCATGGCGTAGTCGAGAAAAACATTGAGAATAACCGAAATGCACGACACTGCCATTGGCAAACGCACCTTTTCGGTAGAACGCAGAACCGTGCTTTGAATTGACGTCATAACCGTTGCAGGATAAGCAAAAGCCACAGCCGAAAGATAGCCCGAGCCTGCCTTTATAACATCGGTGTTACGGTTGAAAATCCACATTATTTTGTCGGGAATTAAAATTGCAACCAGTGCAAAAACAATTGAGACCGCAAGCCCCGAAACTACGGCAATGTTGTGAGTCCGGCGAATGTCGGAAATCTTTTTTGCACCCCAATATTGAGCAATAAAAAGTGCCGAACCGGAGCATAATCCGAAGCTTATCATATTCATAAGCCAGTTCCACTGACCTGCCATGCCGGAAGCGGAGAGAGCAATGTCGCCAAGCTGACTCATAAAGAGAGTGTCGATAAATGTGAGTGAGTTGACCAGAAGATGCTGAAATGCTATTGGAAGAGCAAGACTCAAAAGCATACTCCAGAATTCTTTTCTTTCAGATTTGATGTTTGTCATATGCGTTATATTCCTTTTTGGTGTTTGAAATTTTAAAAGAGTGCATGATTTTCTGCATACATTTTACCATAAGTAAAAATGCTTGCTCGCAAGGGCATTTTTACGCAGCCGTCAATAATGCAGGATGAGCGAAGCGCATCGCGGCGTAGCCGCAAAATCTTGCAAAGCATGATTTTCTGCATACATTATACCATCAAATCAATTTGCCGTCAATTGAAAACGAATAAAATAAAATACTTTTGGAAATCAACTAATATAATGAGAGGATGATGTTATGATTAAGATTGCGTTTTTTGATGCAAAGCCCTACGATAAAATATGGTTTGACAAATGCAGTGACAGATTTGACATGAAAATCAAATATTACGACAGCAAATTAACCGACGATACAGCATATATGGCAAAGGATTGCGATGCGGTGTGTGCTTTTGTTAATGATACCATAAACAAAGATACCATTTTGACCTTAGAGAAAATCGGAATAAAGCTTATTGCGATGAGATGTGCCGGCTACAACAACATTGACCTGAAAGCTGCCTACGGCAAAATGCACATTGTGAGAGTGCCTGCATATTCGCCATATGCCGTTGCCGAACACGGAATCGGAATGCTTTTGTGTCTTAACCGAAAGCTTCACAAAGCATATATACGCACAAGAGACTATAATTTTTCGCTGAACGGAATGACCGGATTTGACCTTTTTGGAAAAACCGTGGGAATTGTGGGAACGGGAAAAATCGGAAGAGTGTTTGCAGACATATGCAGAGGCTTTGGAATGAAAATTATTGCATATGACCCATATCCATCTGACGAAAGGCTTGAATATGTTGATTTTGACTATTTGTGTCGAAACTCCGACATTATTTCTTTACATTGTCCTTTAACAAGAGAAAACACACACCTTGTAAACAAGAATTCTATTGAAAAAATGAAAGACGGTGTTTGCATTATAAACACCTCCAGAGGAGCACTAATAGACAGCGACGCACTTATTGACGGTCTTAAATCGGGCAAAATTGGGAATGCGGCACTTGATGTGTATGAGGAAGAGGGAGACGTGTTTTTTGAAGATATGTCGGAAGAGGTTGACAGAGACGAAAAGCTGGCAATTCTGCTTTCGATGCCAAACGTTATTATCACCTCTCATCAGGCGTTTTTAACAAATGAAGCGTTGGAAAACATTGCCGAGATTACTTTGGACAACATAAAAAGTTATTTTGACGGCGAAAAAATTAAGAATGAAATTTTTTATAAAATGCCAACATAAGTTGGGTAAGCATATGGAAGTCTTGCCCACGGCGGCATTCAATTTTGCTCGGAGCTATAATTGGATATATTTTTGTTCGTTTGGGCTTCGGAATGGCTCAGCAAAGCCTCGCACATTCCTGCAGAGTCACTCCCAAAAACACATCCAATCATTGCTCCGCGATAGATTTTTTATGTGCCGCCACGAGCAAGAACGATAGTGTTTACGCACTACGCAGCCACCCATATGCTTTTTGGAGCGTCATTGCTTATCGGTTTTAAAAATCAAATTTTTTTGCCGAAAATCAATGCAAAATCAGTTTCCACTTTCTTTGCATTGATTTAAAAAATTCTGTTCGACGGCTGATAGCCGGAGTTAATTTTTGTTCGGCAAAAAATGCAGATTTTTAAAATTTCGCAGAAAAG
>SVJL01000088.1 GCA_015068985.1 Oscillospiraceae bacterium | reverse complement strand
TTTGGCAGAGCAGCGGTTGCGGCGGCAACAATGCGTGGCAAATCATATCTGCAAATCGGTTCAATCTGCATGGGTATTGGCGGCTCTATCATAAGCCCCGAATTTATCGAAGAATACCTTGGTATGAGAGTGGAGTCTGTTGATGAGGTTGAAATCATCCGCAGAATGACAGAGGGCATCTATGATGAAGCAGAATACAAAAAAGCTTTAGAATGGACAAAGAAAAACTGCATTGAAGGCTTCGACAAAAACCCCGAAGAGCTTCAAAAATCCCGTCAGCGCAAAGATGAGGACTGGGAATTTGTTGTTAAAATGATGGTTATAATAAAAGACCTTATGAACGGCAACCCCAATCTGCCCAAGGGATGCGAAGAAGAAATGGTTGGTCACAACGCCATTGCAGCAGGCTTTCAGGGTCAGAGACAGTGGACAGATTTTTATCCTAACTGCGACTTCCCCGAGGCTATGCTTAACACCTCCTTTGATTGGAACGGTGCAAGAGAGCCTTACATACTGGCGACCGAAAATGACTGCCTCAACGGCATAAGTATGCTCTTTATGAAGCTCCTTACCAATCGTGCTCAGATGTTTGCCGATGTGCGTACCTATTGGAGCGGCGATGCAGTAAAGAAAGCCACAGGCTATGAAATAGAGGGCAAAGCAAAAGAGGCAGACGGCTTTATCCACCTTATCAACTCAGGTGCGTGCTGCCTCGATGCCAACGGCGAAGCCAAAGACGAAAGCGGAAATGCAGTTATGAAGCCTTGGTATGAAGTGACCGAAGAAGACCAAAAGGCTATTATGGAAAACACCACATGGAACTATGCCGACCTTGGCTACTTCAGAGGTGGCGGATATTCCTCACGCTTTGAAACCAAAGCCGAAATGCCTGCTACCATGATAAGACTCAACCTCATAAAAGGTCTTGGCCCCGTGCTTCAGATTGCCGAGGGCTGGACAGTGGCGCTTCCCTCTGATGTGTCTGACACACTCTGGAAACGCACCGACTACACATGGCCCTGCACATGGTTTGCACCTCGCTGCGACGGCAAAGAGGGTTCACCCTTCAAAACAGCCTATGATGTGATGAACAACTGGGGAGCAAATCACGGAGCCATAAGCTATGGCCACATTGGTGCCGACCTCATCACCCTTTGCTCAATGCTCAGAATCCCCGTTTGTATGCACAATGTGAGCGATGACAAAATCTTCCGCCCCGCAAGCTGGAATGCCTTTGGCATGGACAAAGAGGGAGCAGACTACAGAGCGTGTGCAGCTTACGGACCCATGTATAAATAAAGGAAACTCAAGTTCTATAGTAAACTTTGATGTGCCCAACAAACAAAAATCACCATTCAAAAAAAGCGGATTCAACAGAACCCGCTTTTTGAATGGTGATTTTTAGCTATATCGAAAAATATATTAAAGATTGAATTTTTCTTTTGCAGCAGCAAGTGCTTTGTCGAAGGTAGCCATCATTTCATCAACATTTTCTTTAGTAAATACAATCGGAGGAGCAACAACGATGAGGTCGTCGTTGTTTCTCATAATAAGACCGTTGTCATAGCAGAAATCGTTAATAAAGGTACCAACGTGATAGTCAGGATTGAGTGGGATAAGGTCATCGCCGTCGGTGTAGGCAAGCTCAATACAGAGCATAAGACCAAGACCTTCATAGCCTGAAACAAAGTTGTATTTTTTCATAAGAACTTCAATCTGTTCTTTTATGTATGCACTAAGCTCATTACATCTGTCAACAAGTTTATTGTCTTCAATGTAGTCGAGAGTTGCAATAGCTGCCGCACAAGCAAGGTTGTGAGCACCAAAGGTGTTTCCGGAAACAAATTCGTTGCCCGGCTTTTCACGGAAGCTATCCATAATTTCCTGCTTCATAGCGCAAACGCCCATTGGCATCATACCGTTGGTGAGTGATTTTGCTGTTGTAAGAATGTCGGGTGTTACACCAAAATATTCAGAAACAAACATAGCACCGCTCTTTGCAATACCAACCTGAACCTCATCAAAGATGAGAAGAATGCCATATTCATTACATAACTCTCTTACTTTCTGAAGATAACCGTCGGGTGGAACAGGGTAGCCTGAGTTTGAACCGGGGAGAGGATCCATAATAAGACATGAAATTGTTGAGGGATCGTTGTCAATGATTGTCTGACGGAGAGATTCAATACAATCCATATGACAGGTTGCCTTTTTCTTGCCAAGGTGGCAGTGCTTACAGTTCGCACCGTCTGCTCTTATAACAAAGTCATTTACCATGGGTGTGTAATTTTTCCTGAAATAATCAATACCTGTGGCAGACATTGCTGTAACGGTTGTTCCATGATATGAAGCATTTCTGGAAATTACTTTGTAGCGTTTTGAGTCGCCTTTGTTCACATGATATGAACGAGCCATTTTGATTGCTGCATCGTTTGCTTCGGAACCGCTGGATACGAAGAAATAGCTTGAAAGACCTTCTGGCATAATTTTGTCGAGTCTTTTTGAAAGCTCAATTGCAGGCATACAATAGTCGTCACCAAAGTTGGGGAAGAAGTCAATCTTTTTGAACTGTTCGTTCATTGCATCCATAATCACCTGATTATTGTGACCGCAGATTGTGGTGAGAAGTGAACCAAAGGTGTCGAGATATCGTGTGCCGTGAATGTCGTAAACATAAACTCCTTCACTTCTGTCATAAATTTTGGGGTGTTTGTCAATGTCGGCATTTACAGCGTAGTGAGTGCACACGTGTTTCGCTGCATATTCTTTTATTTCCTTAATTTGCTGTTCTGTATACATATTTGTCCTCCTTTTTTATATATAATTATTCTTCTGTCTGAAGTCTGCTTTCTATGTAGGAAATGCTGTCGAGCACCCAGCCTGAGAAGCAAGCTGCATGGTCAACATAAATAAGAAGAATGTCGGGTTCGTCATCATACCAGAAGCCGCCTGCATATTTGCCGTCTTTGTCGGCGATTTTAACCTGAGTTTCAACAACAAAGTCAATGAATTTAACTGCAGCTTCCATTGCACGTTCGTCACCTGTGAAGGAGTAGTACATTGCACAGCCAAGCGCTGCCTTGCCGCTGCCCCAATAGCTCCATGTGTCTTCGGCACAAGTGAAGAGGAATTCCATATAGCGTTTTGCATAGCCAAGATATTTTTCATCTCTTGTAATCTGATACAGACGATCCATAAGCATCATTGCAAAACCACATTCCCAATAGCACTGTTTGAGTTTTTTGTTGTCAATAAACTCTGCACCGTCAGCCTCAAGTGCCAATGTGCCGTCAGGTTTTGTCATAAAGAAGAATTTGTTGGGGTCGGGCTGAGCATCGAGCTGTTTGATGCACCAGTCAGCACATGAGAGCGCTTCGTCCATATCGTTAAAGTAAAGTGCAGTAACACCAACCCATGCAGTGGTCATAGCACGTGCAAAGGGCATACCCTTTTGGAGCGGATAGCCGCCGCAAGGCATTTTGAGAGTTTTGAGGAAGTTGTAAATGGGATATGAAACATCAAATCTGCCAAGTCTGTGAGCACCCTGACAGGTCCATGCGTGTTTATACACATCCACATTGTTTTCTGTGTCGTTCACATCTTCTGTGAGAATGAGTGAGCCATTGGGACGAAGACGGTTGTCGCGAATCCATGTGAGGATTCTGTGAGCTTCGTCATTGTTGCCAACGAGGTTCCAGGAGTATGCCTGTTTGTGGAATGCATCGTGCACATATCCGTCCCAGATGTAACCTCCGTCTTTCTGAAGAAAACCGAGCTGGAAGTCTACTGCATTGCGAATAGCTTTTTTGCCGGCTGCAAATTTAACTTTTAATTCATTTCTGTCCATGAAAAATATTCCTTTCTTTATAAATTTTTGAAATTTGGGAACGATGTAAATCGTTTAACATTATCATAATATCACAATGTTTTTATCATGTCAAGCGTTTTACATGGATTTTTTTGACAAATAGCGACAAAAGTGGTATAATTAGAAAAAATCGAAAAGAGAGATTACGCAAATGGCAACTAACAGAGTTACTATGAAAGATATTTCCAACACACTTGGTGTTTCAACTGCTATCATCAACAGAGCGTTGAACAATAAACCGGGAGTTAGTAAAGAACTCAAAGAAAAAATTATTAAAACCGCCGATGAGCTTGGATACAGAGTGAACAAGGTTGCTCAGAGTATGGCAAGAGCACCCATCATTATTGGTGTTGTTATTCCGGGCGAATGGGCTGAATATTTTGATGTTTTAAAAAGCGGTATAGAAAAAGAATTTGACCGTTTGCTTGATTATAACGTGGAAAGCAGATATTATATAATAAATAATATTCATTCCAACCGCGAAACGGTAGATAAGCTTGAACAGTGCATTAAAGATAAGGTTTCGGGTATAATTTTGTGCGATGTGTTCCCCACAGGCCTTGAAAAAATTATGAATAAGCTAAAGCTTTCAAACATTCCCATTGTTATGATTGGCGGAACTCAGAATATGAATGACAACTGCCTTTGCAGCGTGCAGGTCGATGCCTATCTCTCCGGCAAAATTGCTGCAGAAATGCTATCATTTTTGACGGGAAGCGAACACGAAGAAAAAGACGTTGTTCTGTTTGTTGGCAACAAAGATAATGTAGAGCACAAACTAAAAATAACCGGATTTACCGACTTTGCAAAAAATCGGAATCTGAATATTATAGGAATATATGAAACTCTTGATGATGATCAGATAGCAGCACAGCTTGCAAAGAAGATTATGAATGAAGTCAGCACAATCGACGGAATGTATGTTGCTACCGCCAATTCGCCCGCTATTTGTGGTGTTGTTGAAGCAAACGGTGCCAAAACTAAAATTGTGTCTACCGACATATATGACAAAATAGCCGGTTATATCCGCAACAACATTATACAGTGCACGGTTTTTCAGGATCTTGAAAAACATGGTCGCACAGCTGTAAAGGTGATTTATGAATATCTGGCCGAACAAAAATGCCCTGATAAGGTAATGTATATCAGACCTCAGATTATAATAAAATCAAATCTTGACGCATATTTTCGGGAACAAGACAATTATTAAAACTGCTCAATGTTAAATAATCATATGGTTGATTGCGGCAGTGCCGGCATTTTGACGGCGAGCATACAAACATTAAATACGGAGGTAATAATGGAATTAGCATCTTATTTAGCATCATTTGTTTCTACTGTTTTGGGTTTGTGCGAGCCCTTTGGCAAAAGCATGAAATCAATCCTCCTGTTTTACTTTTTCGGCAATTTGCTTGTGGGATTAAGTTATTTGTTTATTGGAGGATATAGCGGGGCTGCCATTTGTTTTGTGGCGTGTATTCAAGGAATTGTCAACTATATATTTTATGTGAAAGACAAAAAGCTTCCTGCTGTTCTGGTCGGTATGTACGCTGTGACATTTGTTTCCATAAATCTTATTACGTTTAAAGTATGGTATGATGTTTTTTCGCTTATTGCCGCCATGCTGTCTGTGCTCAGTGTTGCCCAGACCAACCCCAAATATTATCGGTTTTTGTATGTGTCAAATTCTATGATATGGATTGTTTATGATTTTCTTGCCGGAGCATATGGAAATCTTGCAACTCACATAATTTTATTTGTTACCACCTTTTTGGCGATACTAATCCGAGACAGAAAAAATATATAATTTTTTACAAAAGTTATTGCAAATTAAATTTTTATGTGTTATAATTCCATAAAAGAGTAAAACGATTAACTTCAAGTTTACTCAATATTTTATTGGGAGGAAAGACTATGAAAAAATTCACCAAACTCATTGCAGTTCTTTCCGCTGCAGCTATCATCTCCGGTGCAGTTGCCGGATGCGGCGGTGAAGAAAAAAAGGTTGCAACAACCGATGGTAAAAGCTTCAGTTATTGGACTGTTGTGGACCCCGACTCATCGTCTACCATTGGTAACTACAGCGAAATGATGATGTATCAGGAGCTTGAAAAGAGAACCGGCGTACATATCGACTTTATTCACCCCATCGCAGGCTCCACCGGTAACGAAGCATTTGTTGCTATGGTATCCGGCACCTCAATGCCCGATATGGTAGAATATAACTGGAACGGCTATACCGGCGGTGCACAGCAGGCACTCGATGATGGTATTATTGTTACTCTTAACGACTATCTTAAAGATAATGCTCCTAACTACTATAGCTACCTTGAAGGTGACAAGGCTGCGGATAACAACCACATCTATAAGCTCCAGACAACCACCGACGAAGGTAACTACTACGGATTTAACGTTCTTAACGTTGGCTCAATCAGAGGCTTTGCAGGTCTTTTTGTAAGAGCCGACAAGCTCAACGAATGGGGTATGGAAGTGCCCGAAACCGTTGACGAGTGGACAGCAGTTTTTGCAAAAGCAAAAGCAGATGGTTTTGAAAAACCCTTTACCTGCGACAACAACGTTATTTCGTTTGTAAGCAGCGATGTTCACGGATTTAACACTGCATTCGATGTTGGTAAACTGTTTTATCTTGAAGGCGATGAAGTTGTGTTTGCTCCATTCCAGGATGGCTACAAAGAGTATGTTGCTCAGATGGCAGAATGGACAAAGCTTGGCTACATCGACACAGGCTTTGTAACCAACGATTCCGCCAAAATCGAAGGTAATATGGCTAACAGCATTTCTATTGCAGCATGGGGCTACGTTGGCGGCGGTCTTGGTAAGATTCTTCCTGCTGTTAAGGCAAAGGATGATTCCTACGACCTCGTTGCTTGTCCTTATCCTGTAGCAAACAAGGGTGATGTTTCCAGATTCCAGATGGTATATCCCGAAGCAAACGACAAAGCTATCGCTATTACCAAAGACTGTGGCAATGTTGAGGCTGCTTGCTCATGGGCCGATTATTTCTATAGTGAAGACGGTATGATTCTCCAGCTCTTCGGTATTGAAGGCGACACCTTTGAAAAGGAAGAAAGAGAAGACGGCACACATTACGTTTATACCGACAAAATCAGAAAACACGAAGGCTTCCAGTCTGTAGGCGAAGCACTTTATCACTATATGCTTCCCTGTAACCACCCCGGTTTCAATCAGCACGAAGATTATCTCTATGGTTACTATCCATATCAGTCACAGCTCGATGCTCTCGAAATCTGGAACCTCGGTGTAGAAAATGCCAGACCTCAGAAGCTTCCTCCTGTAGCAAACACAGAAGAAGAGATTCGTGAAATTATTGATATCCAGGAAATTGCAGAGCCTGAGCTCGAAATCGCTCTCAACGATATTATTCTCGGTAAGCAGAGCATCGACACCTTCGATGCTGCAATCGAGGCAGCTAAGGCAAACGGATATGACAGATGGATTGAAATCACACAGGCTGCATACGACAGATATCTTGCAAAGCTCCAAAAATAATGCGGTTAAACACATAACTGTTTTATAGTAAAAAATCAGCTCCGACGCTATGTCGGAGCTGATTTTTTGGCTTGCGAAATATTATAAATTATTGTTTATTGGTAAGATGGAATTTAGTTGTGGCGTTGCCTCCCTTGTGTAAAGGGAGGGGGACCAAGCTTTGCTTGGTGGAGGGATTGTGAATGAAATTTTCAAAAACAACCCCTCAGTCAGCTTCGCTGACAGCTCCCC
>SVJL01000087.1 GCA_015068985.1 Oscillospiraceae bacterium | reverse complement strand
CGGTATCAATACTTTATGATAGAAAATATCTACTTCCTTACAACAATAATTCCTTTCTTCCAACAACACATGTAATTCTTAAATAATTTCAAAATATTTGTTGTCCCCTATTGACAACAGTCGTGAGTGGAAGCCCGATAATTCAGAATAATAAGCTTGTAGGAGCTGTGACACACGTTTTTGTGAATGATCCAACAAGAGGTTATGGGATATTTATTGAGAATATGCTCTCGGAGACAAAATAAAGCAAACCGGAGACCATAAATTGATGAGTCTCCGGTTCAGTATATGAGCCATTATTATTTACCCGTAAGAATTCGTCTCAAAAGAGGAAAGTAATGGTCAAGGCACCATCCTATAATACAAATACACGTAATTGTGGTCAGGAAAGTGATTGTCGCTGTTATTGCTAAACAGGCTTGACCTGAAGGCATGATCATGTCAAGAATTTTTGAGATTGCTGCACCAAAGAATGAGTGAAGAGCGTACATCAGAAAACTGTAGGACATAAATTTAGGGCATTTCTTCATATCGAAGTAGTCAAATGCAACCCAAAACGCACCACATGAAATAATAGTCACAAGTAAAGATATCTGGGGAGCAAAAAACCATTGCGGAAGTTTTTGTGATAACCCATGAAATACACAACACAAAATATATACAACAAACCCGATTAGCGCATACGTTTTACATTTTCGTGCGGTAAAAAGCGGGAATTTGTGAATACCAACCCATGCTCCAATCAAATAAACAATCACCATGTCTAAATTCTGAATCATTAATATATTCAACCCGAAGTCAAAACAAGATGCAACATAGAAAGCTAATATGCTACACAATCCAACCCATTTATTTTTTAGCAGTAAGTAGATTACTGGGCAGAAAGCAGTTAAGACAATCAACCTGAAAATAAACCAAAACGGTTCAAAATATCCATACAAAAAGACGCCATTCAGCAAGTTTGTTAAAGTAAATTCAGCTTTGGTACCACCCAAAAGAATTCCTAGTGAAGTATAATTGCCAATGAATGCGAGAATAGTCCACATTGTATTCCAAACCAGATACGGTATGCATAAAGTGAAGAATCTGTTTTTCCATTTTTTAAATGTCAATCGCCAGGTATAATCTCGATAGAACAAGGCCCCTGATATCACGAAAAACAGCGGAACGGCAACCTTGGTAAATACTATCAATTGCTGAAGTATAGAGTTTAAAGGGCCATCTGCCATTTTAAATACAGAAAATACTCGAAAATGTATGTAAAACACAAATAAGGATAGTACAAAAGAGACTATCGTTTTCTTATTTTGGAAGAAAATCTTATCATTATTCAATTAATATCACCTCATTTTTATTCTAACACACCGGTAAAATGAGTGTCAAGTTCAAAATGTTGTTCTTGATTGACAGCACTCCTGCCTTGTTTGCCACTTTTTAAAATGGGGATTTGTGGGAGATGCAATTCACGTTTTTGAAAATGAACCTACGAGGGGTATGGGATATTTATTGAGAATATGCTGACGGCGAAAAAGCGGCCAGATGGTTTTGGCTAATCCCATAGAGGATTGCGAAAAATGCTGCAGAAAATTTTCGTTGCCATATATTTGCTTTAACCACTATATGCATATTTGCATATAATAAAACACAAACAAAGACCTCGTGAACCGAGGTCTTTGTTTGCTTTGGGGATTATTCTGTTATTATTGGTGTAATTATTTATTTTTTTCGTTGAGCATATCAACGTATTTGATAAGCTCTTCCACCGTTTCGTCGGCAACAATTTTGCCAAGCTCAGGTGTTGCAAGCTCAGGGAATCCCATAACGCCAACTTCAATTTCCGGCCTTTGAGAAACCGCCTCCACAACGTAGGGGTGGTCAATGAGTTTTTCGCTTGTTGCATACCAATCGGGATCGGTTCGCATCATTTTTGCCATATATTCGTCGTCGATGCACACGTCATCTTGCACAAGGTCGGGTCTCCAATGCATCATAAGAGCTGTTTCCACCTGACCTGCGTGAATGTCACGTTCGGGTTCCTGATTAAAAAGGTCGAGCCATGTTTTTGAAAGCTCATAGCATTCCACAATTGAAATGGTAACCTCTTTAGCCATTTTTTTGTCACGTCTGAGAAGCATCTGAATAGCACTCTTGACAGCGGCAGTGTTTTCGGTGCCGCCATGACCCAAAAAGAGCACCACGTTTTTGAATCCTGTGCGGATAAACTCTGAGCATATCTCTGTGAGATAGGTGGCAAACACATTGGGGTTTATGTTGATTGTGCCAATCAGCTCGCCGCCTGAGAATGAATAGTTAACTGACGGTGCAACAACAGCGTTCAAGCGGTCGCCTGCCTGAATAAGCGGTTGCACAGCCATGTGAATGTCGGTGGTGAGGGGGAGATGATAGCCGTGCTGTTCAACAATTGCCACGGGAATTATTATTGTTTTGCAGGTTTTGAGAGTGTTTTTAAGGTCTCTCACGCTCATTTCGTTTAAAAAGTATGCCATGATTGTCTCCTTTTATTTATCGCTGAGCCACAGTTCTCTCATTCTGTCATATGTGGACTGAGGCACGAGCCTGTTTCCTTTTGCACTTAAGGGGAGCAGCTGATCTCCTGCCACATCGGGATCGGTGCAGGCAACATCGTTGCGATATGGCTCACGGGCTTCTTTTATGCGGAAGTTGGGGATTTTGATGGGTATGTTGCCGCCAAGAATTGAGCGGTAGCCAAGAATACCCGGAAGTGCCATATCGAGTGCCTGATACACATCAACAGTATACTTTGCGGCATCGGAGTCGCCAAGAATCTGCTGAATAAAATAGTGCACTGCATAGAAGTCGGCTCCGCCGTGTGATTTTATCTGGGCGGTAAGCTCGTTTTCAAAAACGGGCTTACACTCATAATAGTCTCTGCCCTGTTTGCCCTGCACCTCTTTGTCGGTATACACATTGAGCATATGGTGTACCCAACGGTCTGTCTCCATGCAGCCCTCGGTTCCGTAGAGCTGATAGTTCCAGATGAGGGGATGCTTACGCAGGTCGCCCAAAAGGTTTTTGACAATTGCTCCGTTTTCGAGCTCTATAAGAGTGGCACTTGCAGTGCCTTTTGCATAACCGCAATTGAAGAGAAATTCGGTGTTTGGAATTTCCATACCCACCACTTTAACCGGTCTGAGACCTGTAATGTATAGAATCGGTCCTAAAGAGTGGGTGCAGTAGTATGTGGAATACAGACGTGCTCTCCAGTGATTGGGGTCGCCGTAGAATAAATCGGCAACCTCTTTTTCTTTGGTGAAGCAATGCACATATTCGCACTCACCGTAGGTTACCTCGCCAATGTCGCCTCTGCGATAGCGGCGATACATTTCAAATGTATTTTTAAAGAAACAGCAGTTTTCGGCAAGGTTATATATTTTGCCCGTGCGTTCAACGGTTTCAACAAGCTCCACGGCCTCTTTCATAGTTTGTACCGGCAAGCATTCGCTGAGCACGTGGCGTCCCGATTCCATAAATCTGATGGCATAGGGAGCGTGTTCTACTGCATAGTTTGCAAGCACAACGGCATCCATATCACATTGGAAGAATTCTTCAAAATCTTCATACATGGTGATGTTTAAGTTATGAGCTTTTGCCTTTTCACGTGCTTCGTCAAGAAGCGGAGTGTATTTGTCGCAAATAGCCACAAAGTCGATATCGGGATATATCAGAAGAGTGTCGATAAGGTCCATACCTCTTTTGGCACCAAATACGCCGATTTTAATTCTGCCCATCTTATTTCTCCTTGTTTTTTATTTCGTTCCAGATTTTTTCAAGTCTGAGATATGTTTCTTCGGGAATTTTGGCTTTGCCTCTTGCACTGATTGGAAGCACAGATGCACCTGCGGTGAGCTCGTCGGTGCAGGCAATATCGTATCTGTAGGCATCGCGTACTTCTCTTATGCGCATATTGGGAATTTCGACCGGAGCACCGCCTGCAAGAATTGAGCGATGTGCAAGAATTCCGGGCATAGCCATATCGAGAGCCTTATACACATCAACAGTATATTTGCAAGCATCAGGGTCGCCAAGAATCTGCTGAATAAAATAGTGCACTGCATAGAAGTCGGCTCCGCCGTGTGATTTGATCTGAGCGGTAAGCTCGTTTTCAAACACAGGCTTACACTCATAATAGTCTCTGCCTTGTTTGCCCTGCACTTCTTTGTCGGTATACACATTGAGCATATGGTGTACCCAACGGTCTGTCTCCATGCAGCCCTCAGTTCCGTAGAGCTGATAGTTCCATATGAGAGGAAGCTTTCGCAAGCCGCCAACAAGATTCTTTAAGATTGCACCGTTTTCAAGCTCAAGAAGTGTTACGCTGGCTGTGCCCTTGGTGTAGCCGCATTCACGGAGGAAAGCAGTGTTTGGCACCTCTAAACCAACAACCTTAACAGGTCTGAGGCCGGTTATGTAGAGAAGAGGACCAAGGGAATGGGTGCAATAGTAGGAAGAGGAAATTTTATATCTCCAATGGTTGGGGTCGCCATAGGTGAGCTTTGCAATTTCGTCGGCGTTTTCAATTGCGTGCACATATTCGCCCTCGCCGTAGGTTACTTCGCCAATATCGCCTCTGCGATAGCGACGATACATTTCAAATGTATTTTTAAAGAAACAGCAGTTTTCTGCAAGGTTATATATTTTGCCTGTGCGTTCAACGGCTTCAACAAGCTCCACAGCTTCTTTCATAGTTTGCACCGGCAGGCATTCGCTAAGCACGTGGCGTCCCGATTCCATAAGACGGATAGCATAAGGTGCGTGCTCAACAGCATAGTTTGCAAGCACAACGGCATCGAGGTCAGCCTGAAAGAAGTCTTCAAAGTTTTCATACATTGTGATGTTTAAGTTATGAGCTTTTGCCTTTTCGCGAGCTTCGTCAAGAAGGGGAGTGTAGCGGTCGCAAATTGCAACAAATTCAATGTCGGGATATATGAGGAGTGTTTCGATGAGGTCCATACCTCTTTTAGCACCAAACACACCAATTTTTACTTTGCCCATGTTAAAAACCTCCAATTGTTATATGATTTTGTATTACCAGAACATTGGCTCAAAACCCTTGAGCTTATAGATTGATTCGAGATAATAATAGTCGCCGAACACATTGGTCACATCAAGCACCACGGGTGATGCTGCCACGCCTCTGAGAAGAGCATCTTCGTCGGTGGTGAGGTCGGCATATTGTTCGGTGAGAGCCTTAACCATTTTTATTGCACAGTTCAAATACATTGCCTTTTCGTTTTCGGGCACAATTTTTGCAAGCTCAATGAGTCCGCAAGCGGCAATTGCACCTGCCGATGAATCCACATCCTTGCAGTCGTAGCTCTGGCGAAAATCATACTGAGGGATGTAGTCGTTCTGGCTCACATTTGCCATAAAGAAATGAGCCACATTTTTTGCAGTGGTAAGATATTCCTCTTTGCCTGTGTGAATATAGGAAAGAGTGTAGCCATAAAGTGCCCACGCAGTGCCGCGAGTCCAGGCGGAATCGGGCTCGCCCGTTCCCTGACCTTTGTGGATGCCTAGGAGCTCGCCTGTGCGTATGTCGTAGTCGAGAATATGGTTCACACTGCCGTCGGGGCGGAGGTGATTTTTTATGCAGGTGTCGGCATGGCTTTGTGCCACAAGCGAAAAACGTGGGTCGTTGGTTTCTTCGCTTGCCCAGTAAAGCAGAGGAAGATTCATCATCGAATCAATAATTACCATCGATTCTCTTTCCTGCTCCTGAAAAGCTCTGATGCATCCGGTGTTCATATTGTAGCGCGAAGAAAGGCTTGCCGCCATATACATTGCACGGCTCTTTGCTTTTTTGTCGCCTGTGATACGGTAGTGAGCACCGGAAGATATGTGCCACATAAAGCCCACATCGTGATAGAGGAGGTCAAAATCTTCGGCACATTTTTCCAACAGCTCTTCACCGTGGATTGCAATGTCTTTATACACATCGTTTTTGGTGCCGGCATACATCAGCCACATCATACCGGGCCAGAAACCGTTTGTCCATGCGTCGGGCATATCTTCGGAGTGGTCGTTATACACTCCGTTTTTTGAAGTTGACGGAAGTTTGTTGGCGTTGCGTGGAGCAACAACCTGCATTTTTTTGTCAATCTTTTGCCAGGTTTCGTCGATAAATTCCTTGTTTTCAAGAATAATTTTTTCGTAGGTATTCATATAATCGCTTCCTTTCGATTTGTTCATAAATTATCTTGATTTAATATATTCACTGGGGGTTACCCCTCTTTGCTTTTTGAATACTTTGGAGAAATACAACGCATCATAATATCCGCACATAGAGGCAATCTGGCTGACTGAGGTTATTCCCGATTCAATAAGCTCATGAGCATATTGAATCCTCAGACGGTTAAGATAGGTGCGGAAGCCAACCTTCATATTCTTTTTGAACATAAGGGAAAGGTATTTTTCTGTGTATGAAAATACCGATGAAATTTTTTTAAGGGAAATATCGGAGTCGCGGTAGTGCTCATCAAGATATCCCAAAATGGCCTCAAAAGCCGTGTCGGCAGGCTTCTTTTCGGGCTCTTTTTCTTGGTTGCTGCCCATAAATGAAAGAGTGTACAAAAGCACGCTTTCGGTCAGGATGTTAGAATTGGCAGAAGTTATCCTTGCAAGAGCACTTTGCCAAAAATCAATCAGATGGTCAAAATTGTAATATACGGGCATTTTGTCTGACACGTCAAGCTCTTCCAAAAGCGACGGCACACCCATTCCCATAAAATTAATATACATATATGACAAATCTTCACTTCCCTCCATCTCATAAAAAGATGCCGGAAAAGCAAAGAAAACATCGCCTTTTTTCAGCTCATAACTGCCATAGCCTGTTTTCAGCACAGCAGTGCCGTTTGTTACAAGATGGAGACGATACAGAGAATAAAAGAAAGGCTGAGAGAGGGTGTGAAACCCTTTTTCATAAACAAAGGTGACAGCTTTAATGTTGAGATTATAGTCTTTTGCGTGCATAAACTCGCATATGCTTTCACTCATATAAAACCCCTCCTTTTTTGGCTTAAAAGTTAGTTGTTACGTATATATTACGAAAACATTATAGCATATTTTTGTTGAAAATCAATACAAAAAGGTTTTTTTCCTTGCATTTAACGAATAATTCCATTTACCCGAAAGTTTAGAAATGATATCATTACTATGTGTAATAATGGAGCAGTAGCTCTAAATGTGTTGGTTAGGGATTATCGAGCATTATTCGAAAGATAAATTATTGTTTATAGGTGAGATGATACATTGCAAATGCGTTGTAGGGGCGATTCACGAATCGCCCGCAGAGGTTGTGAATGTATACGGGTTTGCTCATTCCGAAAGGCTTCCCCTTGGAGGGGAAGCTGTCACCTATAGGTGACTGATGAGGTGTCTAATTAATAACAAGCAGTAATATTAACGCCGCTTTGCGGCTACTTCTACGCTTTGCTACGCATAAGTTCCACCATCCAATCGTGCTGTGCACTCTTGGGGTGTCACTTAACCTCATCCACCGCTAGCGCGGTCCCCCTTCCCCTCGAGGGGAAGGCTCTCATATAAACAATAATTTATAACAGTTCAGATAACTTTTTTTGGCTTAGCCATTGGAGTATTATCCGAACCCGCCTAAAAGCTAGCATTTTCGGTTCTTTTAGGCTTGTCGTCCTCGAAAGGCGTCAGCCTTCCTTCGTTCTCCGCACCTAAAA
>SVJL01000005.1 GCA_015068985.1 Oscillospiraceae bacterium | reverse complement strand
GACCTACACAGTGTCCGAGGGCACTCAGCCCGGCACAGTTGTCCGTCTCAAAGGTAAGGGCATCCCCCGAGTTAACAGTTCTGCCCGTGGTGATATGCTTATAAAGTTCACTGTTGAGGTACCCAAGAATCTTTCTTCCGAGCAAAAAGAAGCTCTCGAGAACTTTGCTCACACCTGTGGCGAAAATGACTACAAAATGCGCAAATCCTTTATGGACAAAATGAAAGATTTTTTTGATAAAAAATAACACAACAAAACCCGGCTTTCAAGCCGGGTTTTGTTATGCAGGAAAGTTATGATAAGACGGATGCTGTGAAGGAATAACTCAATATTTTCCGCTAATCTGCCAAACATATGCATTTCTTCGCTCATTTGTGCTTATCTTGCCTTCGGCATTTTAAAAATTTGCACTTTTTGCCGACCAAAAACAGCCTGACAGTAGCTATCCGAATCCGCCTGAAAAACAGTGTTTTCGGAATCTTTTGCCTTGTCATCCTCGAAAGGCGTCAGCCTTCCTTCGTCTTCCGTACCAAAATCTCCTCAAAAACACAAGTTTTTCAGGTCGAAGAATTTTGAATGTGAAGATTTTTGTTTGAACAAGGTAAAAGCACAGTGAATCCTTTATGGATTTACGAGCATTTTAACGAAGTTCAAGCAAAAATCTTCCGTTACAAAATCGGGTTCGGATAACTACTGTCAGGCTCAACTCCGGCTGTCAGCCGTCGAACAGAATTTTCTAAATCAATGCAGTGAAGCAGGATTTGATTCTGCATTGATTTTCGGCAAAAAATTTGATTTTTAAAACCGATAAGCAATGCCGCTCCGAAAAGCATATTTTGGCTGATTAGTGCACAAATTAAAGTTTTGCACAAACCTAAAGTTCGTTTAGGGTCTCGAAGCAACCTATGAGTACGGTTTAAAAATTACATTTTTCCAATATGCACCTTGCAACATCAATTACCTCTGCCGGTTGCAAGGTGCAAGCCGCACTTCATTTGAGTAATGAGTGTGCGGCGGTATTGGAAGAAAAATGTAATTTTTAAACAAGAAGTACTCATCCAGTTGCGTAGAGAATCTAAACGAACTGTGGATGATAAAAATCAAATACTTCCTTCACAGCATCCATCTTAAGATAATTTTATATTGATTATAATAAAAAATCACAAACCTGATAATCTGCAGATTTGTGATTTTTCAATTTTTGTTTTAAAATCAGAAATTATAATCAACTTCAACCGGTTTGTGTTCTTTTGCACTTTGTATTGCTGCAAGGCAGATAGAAACCGTTGCGGCACCTTCAACAGGACTCAGAATAGGAGTTCTTTGCTCAATTATGCAGCTTACAAATTCATTGATTTCGTCAATGATGTTGTGATTGCTGACCTCAACGGGAATTTCAATAGGTGTGTTATGACAACCCTCTTTCATATACGAATCTTCTTTAAAGAGAATAAGCTTGGGGTTTGTGTTGTCAACTATGATTGTGCCGTTTGTTCCGTAGAGCACAGTTCTCATTGTGTAGTCACGCTTGCATCCTGTTGAACCCAACACCTTGCCGATAACATCGTTGGGGAATTTCATAATTGCAATTGTGCAGTCGTTTGATGGCCAGTCTTTAAGTGCCTTATGATTTGCATAGGCAAACACTTCAGAGGGATTGCCGGCAATCCAGCGAAGCAGGTCAACAGCGTGGCATGCACCGCCAAGAAATCCATCTCTTTCGGGATCGTTCTTTCTCCATTCACATTCCATTTTTGAATAGTCGTGAGCGTATTCAGACTCAACAAAGAAAAGATCGCCAATTGCACCGTCATCAATAATTTTTTTTGCCATAACAAATCCCGGTGTAAAACGGCAAATCTGACCAACCATCAAATATCTTCCGGTTTCTTTTGCCACCTTTATCATCTCTTTGCAATGGTCAAGATTCAGAGCCAAAGGCTTTTCGCAAAGCACGTCTTTTCCTGCTTTCAATGCTTTAACAACATATTCGCAGTGAATCTGGTCGGGGAGGGCAATGCTTATGGCATCAATTTCTTTGTTGTTGATAATGTCGTCATAGCTTGTTGTATATGCCACATTATATTTTTCACCAAGCTCTTTTGCATATTCTTCATTAATGTCACACACTGCAACAAGATTTGAATTTTTGTTTGCATCAAATGCTCTGAGGTGTGATCTGCCAAAACCATTAACGCCTACAACGGCAACGTTTATTATTTTATCCATTTTTTCTTCTCCATTTCTTCAGGTTAACTTTAAATAATATTAGCATTTAATCATAATAAAAACAATATATTTCAAAAATAATCCGTATATTTTATAAAAATGTCGTGATATTATATATGTTTGCTATTGAAAAAATAGTATAACTATGCTATCATTGGCAAAAGGCGGTGATTTTATGGCAATTTCCAAAGACAGCTTTCGTATAAAAAAGGGAAGAAATTATGTTGTTAAGTTCAACCGATATATCACACCTGTTAATCAAGTGAGTGAACTCAGCAGCCACACCCCGCCCGAAATCAACTTTTTCCTTGGTGGCAGCGGCAAATATATGATAGACGGTTGTACGTTTGATTTTAAATCCGGCGACATATTTTTTATTCCTCCCGGTGCATCTCACACCATAACCCACAGAAATGATCCCTCAGATCATATTAATATTTGGTTTGTGCCCGATAGCTTGAATCTGGATATGGGAAAGGGAACACTTTCCTTTAATGATATATTTGCCAGAATAAAAGTTGACGAACGAATATATTTTGGTTGTACTCATCCGGCCTATGAAGCAATAAAACGAGTTGTTCTTGAGCTCTATTCCGAAATACGTCATAAGAGAACCGGCTATGTTGAAATGGTCAAAGTCAAACTTATGGAGCTGACGATGCTGCTTGTAAGAGAGTTTGAATGCACAATCGGCAATGTTGGTATTTCTAACAATCCGAGAGTGGAGGCAATCGACAATGTTCTTGAGTATATTCAGGAATCAGTAAAGAAAAATTTTACTCTTAGTGAACTCGCAAGAATTGCCAATATGAGCCCCAATCATTTTGGTGCTGTGTTTAAGGAACTAAATGGCATCACTCCGTGGGAATATATAACCTCAAAGAAAATAGAGCTTGCTCAAAATCTTTTAAAAGATAAAGATATGTCTGTTACAGACATTGTGTATGAATGTGGCTATTCAAACATAGCCAATTTTAACCGTGCATTTAAAAAATGTACAAATCTGACTCCAAGTGAATACAGGAAGAATATAAACAAAAAAACACCTGATGAAAACATTTGATTCATCAGGTGTTTTGCGTTTATTATAAAAGTCCGTTTTTCTTGTCAAGCTTGTAGTTGCGGATGTAGAGAATAAGATCGATGCCTACCATAATAAAATTGAGAATATAGAAAAACACAACATACCAGTTTTCACCAATATTTTCCATATACACTGGGTTTATGAATTTTGAAGTAATACCTGCTATGTAGCCAAAAAGTATGAGGCACAAAAACGCAAGGCTTTTTCCTTTTGTTGTTCTTGCCTTATACGATTTCATAACATTCATCGGCCATGAAAGACCAAAGCTCACAATCATTATTGTTTCTAAAATTTCTGCCATTTTTATCTTCTCCTTTGTGTTATATTATTCTCTACCATCCCAGCAGTATGTGCAAAGCTTGCATTTGTCGATGCCAATAGCCTTAACAATACCATCAATAGACTGAAATTCAAGAGATTTGAAGTGAAGCTTTTCGCAAATAGCTTTTCTTAAGTTCTTACCTCTTTCGGTTGTGCCGTCGCTATATTCTTCAATGTGCTTAAAGCCTTCTTCGCCCTCGAGCTCCATAATAGTTTTTCGGGTTATGAGTTCCATTTCGCTTGTGCCTCTTGAAAAGTTGAGATACTTGCAGCTATACATTATTGGTGGGCATGCTGAACGCATATGAACTGATTTTGCACCATTATCATACAGAAAATCAACTGTCTCTTTAAGCTGAGTTCCTCTCACAATAGAGTCGTCAACAAAAAGAAGGTTTTTGTCTTGAATCAGGTCGTGCACGGCAATTTGCTTCATTTTAGCAATTTTGTTTCTTTCGTTTTGATGAGTAGGGGTGAAGCTTCTTGCCCAGGTTGGAGTGTATTTTATAAACGGACGTGCAAATGGAATGTGGCATTTGTTTGCATAACCAATTGCGTGAGGTGTGCCTGAATCCGGAACGCCTCCAACATAGTCAATGTCTTCAGCATTTTTGTTTTCCATATCCGATTCGGCCATAATCCCGCCGTTGCGATTTCTCATAACTTCAACGTTTATGCCTTCGTATGTGGAGGTTGGATAACCGTAATATGACCACAAAAATGCACAAATTCTCATGTCTTTAAGAGGTTTTGCCAGTTGCTCCATTTTGTCTGATGTCAGACGAACAATTTCGCCCGGTCCAAGTTCTTTTTCAATATCATATCCAAGCTTATGGGCAGCAAATGATTCAAAGGTTACGCAGTATCCGTCTTCGCATTTTCCAATGAGCACAGGAAGTCTGCCTAAGCGGTCGCGGGCGGCAATAATTGAACCGTCATCCTTTAAAATGAGAATAGACGCTGTACCGTCAATAGTTTCTTGAGCAAATCGAATACCATCTTCAATTGTACTTTTCTGACCCATAAGAGCTGCAACAATTTCGGTAGAATTAATAAGACCTCCGTTCATAGTGTTGAAGTGACCATGGGTGAATGAAAGATATTGGTCTATAATTGTGCCGGCATTGTTGATTTTGCCAATGACGCAAATTGCATATGTACCAAGGCTTGAGCGTATCATAAGCGGTTGTGGGTCATAGTCACTTATGCAACCAATTGCCGCATGACCTTGCATATTTTCCGACACATCGTCAAATTTTGTTCTGAAAGGCGAGTTTTGTATATTATGAATTTCTCTTTGCAGACCCAATTGTTCATCATAGGCCGCCATACCGCCTCGTCTTGTGCCCAGATGTGAGTGATAGTCGGTTCCGAAAAACACGTCCGACACTGCATCGTGTTTACACACAACTCCAAAAAATCCGCCCATAGTATAATACCTCCAACATAGTTGATTAAATGCACGAATTTAGTATATCACGTAATGAAATATTAGTCAATATTCCTTGTGCAATACTGTCGATTTGTCGGTTAAATTTGTTTTGCAAAGCTTTATATGTGTAACAAATTTATACTATGATGAATGATATGAAGGTAGAATTTGATATTTATCATTCAAAGTTCGTTTAGATTCTCTACGCAACTGGATGAGTACTTCCTGTTTAAAAATTACATTTTTCTTTCAATACCGCCGCACACTCATTACTCAAATGAAGTGCGGCTTGCACCTTGCAACCGGCAGCGGTATTTGATGTTGCAAGGTGCATATTGGAAAAATGTGATTTTTAAACCGTACTCATAGGTTGCTTCGAGAACCTAAACGACCTTTAGGTTTGTGCAAAACTTTAATTTGTGCACTAATCAGCCAAAATATGCTTTTCGAAGCGGCATTGCTTATCGGTTTTAAAAAGCAAATTTTTTGCCGAAAATCAATGCAGAATTAAATCCCGCTTCACTGCATTGATTTAGAAAATTCTGTTCGACGGCTGACAGCCGGAGTTTAATTTTTGGTCGGCAAAAAGTGCAGATTTTTAAAATGCCGAAGGCAAAATAAGCACAAATGAGCGAAGAAATGCATATGTTTGGCGGATTGCTTGCAAAATGATATTAAATTATTCCTTCACAGCATCCATTATAGTGTTTTTCTGCCATGCAATTTATTGAATATAAAGACAAAGCTATCACATATTCTTTTTCATATGACCAAGTGCACTTTTTTCTAATCGCGACACCTGTGCCTGACTAATGCCCAGCTCTTTTGCCACTTCCATCTGAGTTCTGCCTTTGTAGAATCGCAGATTAATAATGTGTTTTTCTCTGCCCGAAAGCTTTCTCATTGCCTCTTTAAGCGATATTTCTTCAAGCCAGTTCTCGTCAATGCTTTTTTCGTCGCTTAGCTGATCCATAACAAAAATTGCATCGGTACCGTCGTTATATACCGGCTCAAAAAGCGACACAGGCTCCTGAATTGCATCCAGAGCAAAAACAACATCTTCCTTTTCCATGCCAAGCTCTTTTGCAATTTCATCAATGGTTGGTTCACTCTCGTTTTTTGCCATAAGTCTCTCTTTTGCACCAAGGGCTTTGTAGGCTGTGTCACGGAGTGAGCGGCTCACTCTTATGGAGTTGTTGTCTCTCAGGTATCTTCTTATTTCACCAATTATCATAGGCACTGCATAGGTCGAAAATTTCACGTTCTGACTAAGATCAAAATTGTCGACCGATTTCATAAGTCCGATGCAGCCCACCTGAAAAAGGTCGTCTGCATTCTCACCTCTGCCCGAAAACTTTTGTATAACAGACAGCACAAGTCTTAAATTTCCGTTTATAAATTCGCTTCTTGCTTCTTTATCCCCTTTTTTTATACGGTCAAACAGTGCAAGCTTTTCATCGTTTGAAAGCACCGGAAGTTTAGATGTGTTTACTCCGCAAATTTCTACCTTGTTTATCATAAAAAAACCCCCGAGTAAGATTTTGTTTTATAATAAAATCTTTCCCGAAGGTTTGTTTTTCTATACTGTCATAAGATGTTGAAAAAATAAGATTTCGTTGAGCTTAAAATCACACATATTTTGCAACAATTTTTTTCATTTCTTCAAGCTTCGATGCAATGTCCTGGCAAAGCTTAAGGTGGTTTTTAGCTCTCACAAGGTTCTGGTCAGGATAGTGAATCTTGAAGTATGTGTCGCCGTTGAGATAATCTGTGAGGAAGCGAATGCCGCACTCGTAGGTCATAGTGAGTGCAGACACGGGAAGAAGCTCAACCTCTCTTGCTGTTATTTTGTCTTTGAGCTCCGAAAGAAAACCTCTTGTGTAGCTTTCAAAATATTCAAGATCAAACCACACCTTGTCGAGGTCTGCCTCATCCTCTGCAGCGGTTGAAGCACCAAAACGAAGCGAATCGCCGTAGTCAAAGAGAAGTGAGCCCGGCATTACGGTGTCGAGGTCAATAACACAAATACCCTCTTTGGTTGTTGCATCAAAAAGCACGTTGTTGAGCTTTGTGTCATTGTGAGTAACTCTTTTAGGAATAGCACCCGATTCAAGATCAAGGGTTATTGTTGCACAGTCATTTTCGTATTCAAGATATTTGTTGTAGATGTCCTGGACTTCATCTTTTCTTCCTGCAACATTGTCGGCCATAGCTTTTTTCAAAGCATCGGTTCTTTTGGGAGTGTTGTGAAAATCAGGAATTGTTTCGTAAAGAGAGTTGGCGTCAAAATCTGCAAGCATATTCTGAAAACGTCCGAATGCTTTTGCCGAAGATTCAAACTGATGGGGGTTCTCAGGCAGATTAAGAGAAATTGTGTGGTCAATGAATTTGTACATTCTGTAGCAGCTGCCGTCAGATGCTTTATAAAATAGCTTTCCATCTTTGGTTTTAATAACGGTGAGGGTTTCTCTGTCGGGGTTGCCGCCATTTTCCTTAATAATTTTTCCAAGATGCTTTGTTACACCTTCAATGTTCTCCATAAGCTTTTGGGGATTGGTAAAAATTGAGGTGTTAATTCTCTGAAGAATATATTTTGGACGGGAGTCGGCAATGTAGGTGTCGTTTATGTGACCGTCACCGTAGGGGTCAACAGTAAATTCAATTTCAAATGCATTCATTACCTCGTCCATAGGATTAACTTTATATTCCATCATAGTAACCTTCTTCCATAAGTTTTTGAAGTGCTGCCTTAACAGTGGGGGTGTCTTCTTTATATGTCACACCATACCACTTATCGTCCGATATGTATGCATCAACCTTCTGACCGTTGTTCTTTATGAGGTCATCAACAACAAAAGGAAGGAAGAACTCTTCTTTTTCGGGGTTTGAAAGATTTGAAAGGAATCCTGAAAATCTGGATTCAAGCTCAGCAAAAAACTTGGGATTGAATCCCCACATATTCATCGACACAACAGTGTCCATAGGGAAGCCGCAGTTTCTGTCGAGAGCGGTGTGTTCTGTAACAGATTTTAAGGTGTTATTTTCTATTTCGCAAATTCCGCGGCTAACTGTGCCGTTTTCGGTGAGTGTGTTGCCAAGGCGGAAACCGGCCATGCAAATTTCACTGCCTGATACAAGAGCATCGTGAATAAGCTCAAATGATTTTCTGCCGTAGAAGTCGTCGGCATTTATTGCGGCAAAGGGGGTTTTAACAGCGTCTTTAGCACAAAGCACTGCGTGACCTGTTCCCCATGGTTTAACACGGCAATCGGGCACTTCAAAACCGTTTGGAAGCATACTGTCTATTTGCTGAAAAACATATTCTGTGTCAATCATTTTTTCAATTCGTTTTCCGGCAGCTTCTCTGAAATCGTGTTCAATTTCTTTTTTGATTATAAACACTGCTTTGTTGAATCCGGCTTTAATTGCGTCATACACCGAAAAATCAAGAATTATTTCTCCGTTTTTGCCCATAGGCTCAATCTGTTTAAGACCGCCAAAGCGTGAACCCATACCGGCTGCCATAACCAATAATGTTGTATCCATAATTGCATCTCCTGTAAAATTTTTTGATATTTTCTTGTAAAAACTGTGTGTTCAGTTGACACCGATGATAAAATATATTATCATTATATTATAATTGACATATAAAGTATATATAAAATCAGATACAAAATCTTTCAATTTAGATACTGAGGTGTATGCGATGAACGGATGCTCTTTGGGCAAAATAATAAGTATAGACAGCCTGCACACGTTTTTTAAAAGTGATTTTAAAAAGAATTATGTTTTCAAAGGCGAAAAGCATAACTTTTGGGAAATAGTCTTTGTTACCGACGGCACAGTGGGCATAACGGCTGAAGATGAGATTTTTGTGCTTGGAAGCGGTCAGGCTGTTATTCACAAGCCGGATGAATTTCATAAAATCTGGTCAGAATTTGACACTAACCCCACAGTTATAGTCCTCAGCTTTGATGCTTCGGTTTTCCCAAAGCTTGACGGACGGGTTTTCCATTTCGACTCTTCTTCGCACAAAAAACTTGAAGAGGTTTACGAAATGTCTTTCAAGTGCTTTGAAAGAGAGGGGATAAAAGTTTCTTCTGTAAAGCCCAATGGCAAAATTGATGCTGAATTTATTCGTTTGCAGCTTGAATTGCTAATCTTATCGCTTGTTCATAAACAGGAAACAACAGCAAGAAAAGGTGTCAGAAGTGCAGAAATTTTTGCGTCTGCAGTTAAAATTATGGAGGACTCTCCCGATGCCGGATATTGCATCGACGATATTGCTGCAATGTGTTCTATAAGTCCGGCATATCTTAAAAAGATTTTTGTGAAGTATACAGGCTGTAGCGTTATGCAATACTATAGCCGCCTTCGAGCCCGAATCGCCTGCGGATATCTTGATAATGGCAGAAGCGTTAAAGAAACTGCACTCCTTCTTGGCTTTAACGACCAGAACTATTTCAGCACGTTCTTTAAAAGGGTTATGGGTATGAGTCCGACCGATTTTCGCAAAAACATAAAAAAGTAAAGGCGAAAGTCAAAACTTCTTGCAATAGAAATGATAATGATGTAAAATATCTAAAACAGTAGTTTGAGGAGGAAATAAAATGAAAAAGAGATTTTTAAGTTTGCTCAGTTTAATTGTAGTGTTAAGTATGGCACTTTCTATGTTGGTTGTGTGTGCTGAGGAAACCGAAAATCCGGCAGCAGAGGTTATGACAAAAGAGACCTTTGTTTCAAGCGTCAACACCGCTTTGCCCTACAGGCTTTATGTGCCGGCAGATTATAATGCCGAAAAAGAGTACTCTTTTCTTTTGTTCCTCCATGGTGCAGGCAACCGTGGCGACACAAATGAGAGTCAGGTGTCTGCCAACACGGGGCTTATCAACCGCATTATCACCGGCGAAACCGTCACATATGATGGCGAGGTTATAGACTCAAGCAAGGAGTTCATAATCGTTGCTCCTCAGTGTCAGAAAGAATATCAATGGGTAGACACACCATGGTCTGTAAAGCCCGACCCATCCTATAAGCTCGACGAAATTCCTCAGAGTCAGTATATGACAGCAGTAGTTGAGCTCATTGGACAAATGCAGGAAAAATATAATCTTAACTCCTCAAGAATGTACATAACAGGTCTTTCCATGGGCGGTTTTGGCACTTGGGATCTTCTTATGCGTTATCCCGATCTCTTTGCTGCAGCAATTCCCATGGGCGGTGCCGGCGACACATCAAAGGCAGATGTTATCAAAAATATCCCTGTGTGGACCTTCCACCAGCTCCATGATCCCACAGTTTCATCGGCAGGTACAGTTGCAATGGTAAAGGCACTCACAGAAGTTGGTGCTGAAGTAAAATTTACACCATATTTTGACCCTATCCACAATGCATGGACAAAAGGCTACGCTGAACCCGAGCTTTTGCAGTGGCTCTACAGTCACACCAAAGAAGATAAAAATGAAGAAGCTGTTCAAACCAACCCCATAACCGATGGTGCAAGTGACTGGGCAAAGGGCGAAGTGGCTCTTGCGTACGCATCAGGAATCATGCCCAAACAAATTGCAGATAGCTATCAGGCAGACATCACAAGAGAGGAATTCTGCGAAATGGTTGTCAACATTCTTCCGCAAAGTCTTGAAGCATCAAGAACGGCAGAATTTGCAGATTGCGAAAACAACGCCGTTGAATATGCATATTCCGTTGGTGTTGTAAACGGTGTGTCCAACACAGAATTTGCTCCCTCTGCCAAAGCCACCCGAGAAGAAATGGCAACAATGCTCTATCGTGCCTACAAGCTCATTGCACCCGAAGCTATGCCCACACTTTCAGTTGACCATCCCGATAAAGATTTGATTTCTGAATGGGCAGTTGAAGCAGTTGATTTTATGAGCGAATCAGGCATTATGCTTGGCGACGATGAAGGTAATATTATGCCAAAACAAAATACAACCCGTGAACAGGCAACACTTCTCGTATACAGAACCTATTGCTCAGCTCAGGTTTACGGCAAAGAGATTTAAAGCACAAAAAAATTCAATTCACACCGCGGAGGTAAATATGAAAATTGTAACAACCAATCACTGGCTCAACCGAAGATTTTCGGTAGAGAAATCAATAGAAATGATTGCAAAGGCAGGCTTTGACGGCGTTGACTTTGACGATATCCCCGTTGAAACAGAGGTGTGGCAAAGCTCCTATAAGGATTACGCCAAGCATCTTCGCAATGTGGCAGAGAGCTTCGGAGTGGAAATTCGCCAGACTCATGCTCCCATCACCGGCAGTGTTCTGGCTTATTATAATGGCGATTTGCAGTTCGCTATCGACAGAATTTGCCGTTCAATAGAATTTTCACACATTATCGGTTCAAAAAATGTTGTTGTTCATCCCATTCAGGATCCCAAATTTGCCACTGAGCCGGAGAGAGTGTTTGAAAAAAATATGAACTTTTTTTCAAAGCTTGCAGTGTGTGCCGAAAACTATGATGTGAAAATTGCAATTGAAAATATGGTTATGGCAGATCTTGACGGCATACACAAGCGTGACGGTGTGTGTGCAGACCCGGTGGAATTTAAAAGATACATCGATTCTGTTGGCAGCAAGCACGTAACCGGCTGTCTTGATTTTGGTCACAGTGCCTTAAGCGGCAGAGAACCGCAGGATATGCTGAGAGCTATGGGACCGGATTATATAACAACCACCCATATTCACGACAACGACTTTGTCAGCGATAGCCATCAGCTTCCTTGCACAATGAAAATGAACTGGGATGAAATATGCAAGGCAATGGCAGATATTGAATATAGCGGCGATTTTACGCTGGAAGCGGTTTGCTATCTTATCAAATATGATGATAATTTTGTTCCCGAAGCACTGAGCTTTATGTATAAAACAGCAAAGTACCTGGTTGATAAAATAGAGGCGTATCGAACAATTTAGTTTAGACATATGTTCAGAGCATATTCTGCTTTTGAGCTTTAGTTGAAGCATAGATATTGTATTTTATGCAAAAAATGTTGCGGTTTTTAATATAAGTGTTATATTAGCCTTTTTAGGAGATAAAAGAGCGAATACGGTATTGCACCGGATTCGCTCTTTTTTCATATAATGTATATAATTTATCAAAAACCACACGGAGTGATATCTGTTATGAATAATTTTAAAATCAGTGACTATACGCTAATCAGCGTAACAAGCAATCAAGATAGCGAAATCATAGATTATGGTGTAAAAATGGTTGGTGCTCCGCTTGAATGGAACGAAACCATGGGCGAGGGAGTAAAAGTTGGCATAATCGACACAGGCATCTGCACCTCTCATCCCGACCTTGCATCCCGTATAGAAGAGGGCATTAATTTTTCGGGCGGACATCTGTCCGACATTGAAGATGCCAACGGTCACGGCACCCATGTTGCCGGAATAGTTGCCGCAGAACGCAACGGTAAGGGAGTTGTTGGAGTTGCTCCAAAAGCAAAGCTATACATTGCAAGAGCTTTCGACAAAAGCGGAAAGACAAATTATAATGCCATCGAAAAAAGTGCTCTGTGGCTTGCTGATTGCGGTGTTAATGTTATTAATATGTCGTTTTCGTCATCATTCACCTCAAAAAGATACGCCAATCTCATAAGATATTTGCATCATAAGGGCATAACGCTCATATGTGCTGTAGGAAACGAGGGCAAAAACGGTAACAACACCATTGGCTACCCTGCCAACTTTGATGAAACAATCGCAGTGTCGGCTGTGGATATCAACAAAACAATTGCCGATTTCAGTTCTAAGGGAAGTGCCGCCGAAATATCTGCCGCCGGAATAAACATATATTCCACTTACCTTGATGACGGCTATGCACTACTCAGCGGCACATCTATGGCAACCCCGATAATAACCGGAGCTGTGGCAATTTTGCAGGCAAAGGGCATGATGCGTTATAACCGCAGTCTGACTCCCGACGAAATCCGGCTCCTTCTCAACATATATACCGAAGATCTGAGCGGATACGGCAGAGACGACCGCTATGGTTACGGACTTTTCAGCTTTGGCAGAATATCGGGCAGCGACTATGTTGACATTCGACGCACCAAAGAAAAAATTGAGTCCCGCTTTTCGGTATCGTCAAAAATGGCAGATCTTGTTGTGGCAATGCTGCTTTGCTGAACACTGCTAAAGTGAGATGAAATATATATCCATCTTATTATTTGTTTGCTGCACAAATCAGAAATTTTCATCTGCACGGAGCTTGCGGTATTCTTTTCTTTTAAGTGCAGCTTCATAGTTGATTTTTTCCTGTTCGCTCTCAATTATGAGTTCAGGTACCTTTGCGGGTTTTCCATCTTCGTCAATTGCAACCATCACAACATAGGCGGTGTTTATGGCTTCTTTGCTCCCGTCAAGATTTTCCACAAAAGTTTCTACGCATATTTCCATAGAAGTTTTTCCTGCATAGGTAATGTAACCGTCAATCACAACGGTATTGTTTGCAAATGCAGGTTTTTTAAACACCAGACTGTCAACCGCAGCTGTAGTAACGTTCATATTACAATGTCTTCTTGCCACTACTGCCGCAACAATGTCTATCCATTCCATAAGTCTTCCGCCAAACAATCTCTTGTAGCCGTTGAGAGTGCCCTGAGATAAAATCTGAACATGATGGGTGAGAGAATCATTCACTCTTTTTGCATTTTTCATATTAACTGTGTCACCTTTCCAATATATTTCTTTCTATATAATATATTACCCTCAAATGTTCTGTCAATAAAATATTTCTTTAAATTTCTTCTATTCACCAAAACAGATTTTCAAACATATTATACAAAAGGGTTAGCTGCAGAGGCTATTCCTAATCTAAGTTTGGAGGTTATATTATGAGTGATAGAGTAAATTGCTGCAATAACAACAGTAACATTTGCTCTGAACAGGTGTGCATTCAGACAAAAAAAGTGTATGACTCGTGCCGTGATAAGGAATGTATCGAAAACTTAAGAGTATATCTCACAGAGTGCGGTCAGAATCTGGTGGACAGAGCCACAAGCATAAGATGCCGCAAGGCAGAAATTATCTGGATATACTCCGATGTTGAACCGGTTGCATTTAACCGTGGTTACTATTCGGTAGACCTCAAATTCTTCTTCCGCATAACGCTCGATGTTTTCACAGGCCTTGGAAGACCTGCACAGGTTGAAGGTATTGCAACCTACGACAAAAAAGTTATTCTTTTCGGCTCGGAAGGAAACGCAAAAACATTCAGTTCAAAATTTAAAGAAGAAAGTGCCGACATTCAGCTTTGGCAAAAGAATAATCTTCCTGTGGCACAAACAGATGTTTGTGTCACCAAGTTAAGCAATGCGTTAAGATTACAATTTATGTAAATATGATATATTTACTTGACATTTTCAAAGATAAAGTATACAATATAGTATGTATAATCTTAATTATGGGTTAGTCTGTCCATTTGAATGATTTAACGAAAATTTTTGATGAGTGGTGATTACATATTATGAAAAAATCAAGAATCATTTTAATTGTTTTGGCAGTTGTCATATTCGTCGCCGCTATTGTAGTATGGTGGCAGTTTGATAATATAAAAGCAGTGTATTATTGGTGGAAGTATTCAGAGTCAGACATAGAGCAAATGACAGAAAAAAACAATGAGGAACTAAACAAATTCCTTAATGATAATCCTGAATATTCTGTTCATGCAACAACACCACTGGAAGAAAAGTTATATCAGGAAGGTATTATAGATGATGAAGAGCTTATGTCTATGCTTACCGAACAAATAACTGTTGATGATATGTTTGGCAAAAAGCTTGATCTTTCCGATGATGGTGCACTGGTAGACTCAGAAACCGGTGAAAAAATCAGTATAGAAAAAGCTGAACAGTTAAAGGAAGAAAGAAAAGAAGCTGTCAAAAAAGAATCAAGCGCTAAAGAAACAAGTGCTAAAGAATCAAGTGCTAAAGAATCAAGTGCTAAAGAATCAGGTGCCAAAGAATCAAGTGCCAAAGAATCAAGTGCAGAAAAATCGAGCACAAAAAAACCAACACCTGCTAAAGAAAAAACCGAAACCAAATCAGAAGCCAATAGGTCTCAGTCAAACGGTTCTGCCTCTGATGTCGGATCAAGTATTGGGTCTAGCATAGGCTCAAGCATAGCCAGCAATACCCCTACAGTTGATAACAGCGCTTCAAACGGAACGGTTGCCAATTCAGGAAATTCAACTCCGCAGGATAAACCAAATTCTTCAAGTTCATCAGATGTTTCAGCAAGTATTGCCCGGGTGTATGTACTCAAATCAAGCATGCTTGCTCAGTTGGATGCTTTATATAATCAGGCGGTGTCTGCCTATTATGCGTTGCCTGAAGACCAGAGGGCGTCAGGTATAAAGGATATAATTTCCAGTTTGTATCCTCGGGCGACTGCTTTGGAAGCACAGTGTGATGCACAGATGGCGCAAATCTTGTCTGATCTTCGTTCGCAGCTTTCAGCTTCAGGCGGTGATACCAGTCTGGTTGATAAAATAGATAGTGCTTATCGTAATGAAAAGAGTTTGCAAAAAGCTCAGTACTTAAACCTTGGTTAATGCAGGGAGGAAAACAACAATGAAAAGAAAATTATGGAGAAGCGCGACAGCATTATTAGTTTGTGTAACAATGATTCTGTCGATGGTTCCGGGCATCTTTGCGGCGGACACATCGAATTTTGTTGACTTTCCAACCGGCTGGTCAAAAGAAGCGATGACTGCAGCAGTTGACAACGGCCTTTTAAACGGTCGAACAGAGAATACAATTGCTCCGCAAGGCAATCTTACCCGTGCCGAAATGGCAACAATAATAAACAGAGCATTTGGTGCAACCAAAACAGCCGACATATCGGCTTTCTATGACGTTTCATCGTCAGACTGGTTCTATACCGAAATTGCCAAAGCGGTTAATATGCAAACATTTCAGGGTGATGGCGGCGGTACCATGAGACCCAATGCCTACATTTCCCGTGAAGAGGTTTTTGCGGTTGTTGCAAGATCTCTGGTTTTAGAAACTCAGGATTTTTCTGCTCTGGGTAATCACCCCGACGGCAACACTGTTGCCGATTGGGCAAAACCCTATGCGGCAATCCTTTCGCAAAAAAAATACATAAACGGTGATCAGAACGGCAACCTCAACCCCAAAGCAAATATCACACGTGAAGAGTTTGCTCAGATAATGCACAACATTATCAAAACCTACTACACCACAGCATCAACCTTCAGCCATTCAGGTTCCGCTTCAAGCCTTATCCGCACAAGCGGGGTGACGCTCAGTGACGTTACAATAAACGGTGACCTCATCATCGGTGACGGTGTTGGCAATGGCACAGTTGTGCTTAATAATGTCACAATCAAAGGCAGACTTCTTGCCCGAGGCGGTGAACAATCTGTAAAGCTCACCAACACAACCGTTGGCGAAATTGTTGTTGTTAAAGACGTTAACGGAATTGTCCACTTCGATAACTATCGCTCAGAAGAACCTTTTAAGGGCATCCGTGAAATCACAAAAGCAACATTCATCGGCGAATCTGTAACTCCCGTTCAGCCTGTAACACCTCCCTCCGGTGGTGGCGGAGGCGGCGGAGGCGGTGGTGGCGGTGGCGGAGGAGGCTCCACCACCAAAGAATATTCCTTTAAAACATATCACTACCGCCAGAAGAAAGACAGAAGCGGATATGAAGATAAGCCCTATGAAACCGTGGTTTCAAAAAAGAAATACAAAGAGGGTACATGGGTAGCACCCGAAAAAATATCAATTGATGGCTACACTCTAAACGAAAGCATGAGTGAGCTCGAAGATAAAAGAATAACTGCGAGCGGCACAACCTTCAACTTATATTATACTATTGATCCATATGTTGTTACCTTTAAAATCAGCGACACGCAGACCATAACCAAAAAATACTATTGGAATGAAAAAATCGGTAGCGGTGAGCTTGGCGGATTTGATATGGACCTTTATCCTGATAAGGTTTTCTATGATAAATCCACCAACAAAATTGTAACAGAGGCAACTGTCGTAACCGGACCAATGGAAATTATTGCCAGCGAATACTGGAAAGTTACATTTGTTCTCAAAAATGGTACGAGTGATAAAGAAGAGATAAAAATAGTTAAAGGCTGGACTCTTGGCGACAATATGCCCCCTGACCCGGTGTGGAAAGGCGACGGTGATTTCAGCTTTAAGGGATGGGTATATTCTGACGACAAAACCAAACCCTTTGATGAATCAACAGAAATAACCGGCAATATTGAAGTTGAAGCAGTTTGGTCAGACACCGAATATGCAGACTACACCGTTGAATATTATTACCTCCCTCTTGGCGGTAACCGTGAAAATAGAGAGGATTATGTAAAAGACGAAGTTGCAACTGTAACAGACAAGGGAGAGATTGGAGGTCGTCCAACGGTTACATCGAAGCTTAAGGAAGGCTATGAGGTGTACAATGACGAATTGGGCGAACCCACAACCGGTGAAATTAAAGCTGATGGCTCTCTTGTTATTAAGCTGTATTATGCATTAAAAACCCTTGCAGTAGACTATGACCTCGACGGAGGCACCGGAACAGGCTTTGATGATTGCGATATGCAATACGGTGCAACAATCACTCTTCCCGGTGAAGATAAAGTAACAAAAGAAAACTATACACTTGCCGGATGGTTGGTTAACGGCGCTCCGAAAGATATTGGATACACAATAACAATTGGTGCAAAGGATGGCGACACAACGCCTGAAAGTTACACAATTGTTGCAAGATGGTTGCCAAAATCAGCAGGCACTGCAAAATATAAAGTAGAAATATATCATCAAAATGTAGAAAATGACGATTACAAATTGGAATCCGGTGATTTCTACACAGATGAGATTGGAAAAGAGGCAAAAGTAACTCCCGAGACTATCATAGGCTTTGATTTAAATGAATCAGACAGTAATCTTTCAGGCACAATCACTGCAGACGGCAATCTTATCCTGAAATTGTATTATGACCGCAAAACCGTCACTGTAACTCACAACATGGATGGCGGTGCTATAACTGATGATAAGGTTTCGCTTCCGCAGGGTGAAGCAATGCGTTTTGGCTCATCAATTTATTTGCCAACAGATGGTCAGGTTCATAAAGCCGGACACTACCTCGACAAATGGAAAGTGAATGGTGTTGAATGTGAACCGGGTTCAAGCTACACAATCAGCACTGAAGCCGACGTGAACATTGTTCCTGTATGGAAAAAATATGATCCTGTAGATTATACGGTTAAGTATTATGTTGCCAAGCTCAATGCAACCAACCTCGACGATACCAATAGCTATGAAGTAAAAGAAACCGATATCAAAAAAGGCGAGGTTGACTCGGAAGTACAAGCCGACATCAAAACCTACACTGGCTTTACTCATAATGGCGCATTTGCCGACCGTGAAAAAGGCATTGTAACCAAAGACGGCAAGCTTGTGCTTGAAGTATACTACACCCGTAACAATGTTAATGTGGCTATCAACATTGACGGTGGTATTCTTTCTGATGGTTACACATTAGACCAGGGCACAAAACAGTTTGGAGCCGAAATCAAACTTCCCGGCGAGTCTGATGTTACCAAAGAGCATTACACTCTATCCGGATGGATTGTCAACAAAGGCACAGAAAACGAGAAATCATATGCTCCCGGTGAAAAAGTTACAATTACCGAAGATGTAACATATGAAATCGAAGCTATCTGGACAGAGGTTGGAAAAACCTCCTATACCATAAAAACATATCAATTAGAGCTTGACGGAGTAACCTACAAAGAAACCGACAGTGACATTATTAACAACGTGTTTGTTAATACCGATGTTGAGTTGAAAGTGGAAGATTTTGAAGATAAGATATATGGTTTCTCTTTCAACGATGGAAAGAGTAAGTTAAAGGGTAACACAGGAAACGGCGGCCTTGTTTTAGAGGTTTATTATGACCGTAAATCTGTTTCCTTAAGCTATGAGCTTGACGGCGGCACAGAGGTAAGTCCGATAGATAAAGCGGATAAACTCTTTGGCTACACACTTACCCTGCCCACTGCAGATGCAGTCCGCAAAGACTCCAACAAGCTTAAAGCCTGGAAAATAGACGGCACCGAATATGCTCCCGGAGCAAAATACGAAATTGTTGCAGAAGGCACTGTTACCATCACCGCTGTGTGGGAAGAACTTGAACCTGTAAAATATACCATAGAGCGTTATCACGAAAAGCTTGATAAGTATACAGGTACAGTTGACAGAACATATGCAAAAGCAGAGACCGAAGAAAAAACGGCAATTCCCGACACTTGGGTAAGTGCAGAGCCTAAAGACTATACCGGTTTTGAACGTGATGCAACACAGGCTGGAGATGAGACCGGTAAGGTTGCAGCCGACGGTTCTCTTGTGCTCAAGGTGTACTATAACCGTAAAATGCTCGAATTTACAACCATTACTGATGGTTGGAGCTTTGCAGATAACTATATAGATGATTTTGGCGAAAAATATTTTGGTGATGAAATCACTCTCCCCGGTGCAGACAACGTTGTTAAAGAGAATAACACTCTTACCGGCTGGACTGTAAACGGCAAAAACTACGAGCCGGGTGCAACTGTTATAATTGATTTTTATGTTGATCAAGTGGTTGAGGTAATTCCAATCTGGCTTGAACAAGGCAAAGGTAACTATACCTACGCTCACTATAAGCTGAAAATTGGCGGAACACCCGGAAATGTTGCACACTATGGTGAATCAGTTGAAGCAGGTTCGGGAACCAGTGAGAATGCCGGCAAAGAAGTTTCTGTAGATTTCAAAACCTACGAGGGCTTCACTCCAAATGAGGACATCAGTAACCCGAAGGGCACAATTGTTGCTAACGAGACAATTGAGCTCAAGCTCTACTATGACCGTAACTCATATAGCGTTGCATACAAGCTCGCTGCAGACGAAAGCTTTGCTGATGGCTTTACACCTATTCAGGGAGAAGCAATTCATTTTGAAACCGAAATTACCCTTCCCACAGATCAGCAGGTAACCAAAAAATCTCACAAACTCATCGGCTGGGTTGTAAACAAGGGCACTGCAAACGAAAAAGAATATAAACCCGGCGAAAAGTTTGTGCTTGGCACAGACGGTGCGTCAATTGAGCCTGTGTGGGAAAAACTCCCCGATGTGACCTACACCGTAGAACACTGGGCAGTTAACGACAACAAGAATAAAGACAACAAGCTGAGCTATTCTCGTCTCGATGATGAAACCGAAGAGTTTACTGTAGAAGCCGACACTGTGGTTAATGCAAAGGTAAAACAGATTAAAGGTTTCATATGGAATGAGGATGAAGAGTTCAAAACCGAAATGAGCGGTACTGCCGTAAGCGGAAAGTCACTGGTTCTTAAAGTATATTACTATCGTGAAGTAATAAACGTGACCTATTCCTTTGGCACCGGTGTTACCGATGCATCATTTGTAACCGCACCACGAGACGGTGAATTCCAGTTTGGCGAAGAAATCAGGCTTCCGAAAATATCGGATGTTAAACGTGAAGGCTACACCCTTGCCGGTTGGCAGATTGGCAACACTGCACACGACCCCGGTGATATAGTGGAAATCACAGAAGTTTCCGACATTTCCATCGTTGCAATCTGGAACGAAAAAGGCAAAACAAGCTACACAATCAAGCACTATCAGCTCAAGGTTGGCGGAACATCCGGCAATGTGTCCGATTATTTGTTTAAAGAAGATACCGTTGAAACAGACGTTCTTCCGGGCAAAGAGGTCACTGCAGAGCCTGAAGATTATTATGGCTTTGTTCATAACCAAGATATGATGAGTGAAGCTTCGGGCACTGTTGAAGAAGATGGAAGCCTTGTGCTTAAGCTCTATTATGACCGTGTTAAGGTTAATGTTAAATTCGATATTGTAGGCTCCAGTCTTACTCCGGGTGTTGAGCTTGACGACGGCATAAAAGAGTTTGGCGACACGTTTGAACTTCCCGGATATGGTTCCCTCACCAAAGACGATTATGAGCTCACCGGCTGGCTTGTTGATGGCGTAGAAAAATCATTTGGTGAAAAAATAACCATCGAAACCGAAGATGATATTGTGGTTGAACCTGTATGGTCTAAGCTCTATGCATATTATATCAAGTATTATATGCAAACGGTTGACCGGAGCGGATATGAGGCAGACGAAGACCTTACCGAAACCAAATATGCCATCGACGGTAAAACGGTTAATGTCACAAACGTTCCCATTATCACCGGTTTTACTCATAACAGCACCGCGAGCACTCTCACCGGTGTGGTTTATGCCGATGAAACCTTAGAACTCAAAGTTTATTACGACCGCAACACCATAGCAATTTCCTACGACTTCACAAATGGCGGTGGCTTCAGCGAAGAATATTCGCCGGTAACATCCGTCGTGTATGGTGCAGCAATAACCCTTCCCTCTGCCGAAGATGTTGAAAATGAGTTCGACATTCTCAAGGAGTGGAGCTTTAACGGCAACACCTACAATCCCGGTCAGGAAGTTGTTATTGAAGGCTTCGACCCCGAAAATGGATGGATATTCACTGCTGTTTGGGAAACAACCATTGTCTATAATGTTGAATTCCGCAGTGCAGGACATTTAATACATTCCGAGCAGGTTCCCGCAGGAACATCTGTTCCCGAAGATAAGATTCCGGGTTCGGGCACTGTTGACGGATATGTGAAGAACGAAAGAATATCTCCAACATTGTATTCAAATGAAAATGTATTCACCCATAAAGTAAAATTTGGTTGGTTCTATAATCCCACAACCCAAAAATGGGAGAAGTTTACTCACGAAGTAAAGGTTACATCCGAAATCGTTGACGAAAACGGAGTGCTGACTGTAGAGGAAAGATCACCTAAGCTTAGCATCTATACCTATGTTGACAAGATAGGTCTTGGATTTACATTTGAGAGATATTATGAACCCACAGTTAAAATTACAGACGGTTCAGGCAACACCGTAACAACAGGCACAAGAGCAGCCGACACTATCAAAAACCTCTTGTGGGATGCATTCTCCGACAGCGAAACGCTACTTCAGACCAACTTGCAGGAGCAGATAGAGAAAATTGGTGACAAAGGTCTTGATAAAATCAGAGAAAAAGAAGGAATAGATGAAAATAATAACATTTTGAATCTGGAAGTTCTCCTTCGTTTCTCTCAGATAATAGGAGAAGCTGAGCTTGAAGACTACATTGTAGATAATGCCAAAGAATCACTTGGCAACAATGAAGAACTCAAGGATTCTATTCTCGATTATTATGAAACCAAAGCAAACAACAGCAAAGCAGAAAAAGAAGAGGTAAAAGAGCTTTTCACAAATGCATTTGTTGGTGCGGTAGATGTTGATTCAGGATCTATGGTTCACATCAAGCAATTGTGTCAACAAATAATTACCGATGCCGACTACAGTGATTTTGAAACCAACAAGGCAAATCGCAATGCTATTATTGAAGAATCTGTTAATAGGATAATTGATAACAATGATTTCCATAAGTGTGAAGAGTACGAAGATTATGTGATTGACCATCTGGATGAGATTGGTCAGCTTGATCCCACAATAGATGATGTTATCAAAACAATCTATCAGGATACTCTAGACAAAATGGTTGATCAACTTATCAATGATGAAGAGTTTGAGGTTGAACCTTTAACAGAATTCATTCTCACAGCATTTGAAATGAAGGTTAAAGAATATAGCTTTGAAACCCTCATTGAAAAAGTGCCCGAGCAGGTGTTCAAGATTTATCCTCGTGAAAAACTTGAAGCAATTTATGCTTCGGCATACAACGAAATTCTTCGTAAGATTGATTTTGCACGCAGCGATATTGCAAATGGTCAGACGGCACTTGTGCCTTGCGGAATCAACTTTGTTGTAAATCCTGTTGATGATGTTTATGTTCCTCTCCGTGACCGCTTTGTAGAGCTTGTAGACAATAGAGCACAGCAGAATTTCTACTATAGCGAGAACCCCTATTTGCAGGAACTCATCAAACTCACCGAAGCAGACAATCTTTTTGTTCCCGACACCGGTGTGGGCAGTGGATATGCAATAAGAGACTACAGATACTACTATGATCTTATGCTTAAGCTTGCAATCATAGGTGACGATGCACTTGTTTGGTACACCGAAGAGCTTACTGAAGAAGAACTTGATGAGCTTGTATTAAACTATGAAGATCTTGCAGTTAAATATGCAAACCTTCTTGCTGAAATGCTTTATGAATATGCCGAAACAGGAGAGATACCTGACAGATTCAATAATAAAGTAACTCTTACCATAGAGAAAAAGCTTTATGAAAAATTCGGTTCTCAGATAGATAAGCTCCTCGACTGGTATAAAACAAGTCCGTTCTATAAAGAGTACGGTTCAGAGGATTATGCAAAACTTCGCAAAGTAGTTAATAAGGCATTTACCAAAATTAATATCACAACAGATGAAGCTTTCGATTTGTTTAACAAAGCATATGAGATAGCCTCCGGTAAGTTTGATGAGGTTGGTGACATAACCGACAAGATTACACAAATTGATGAAAACACATATGAGATTTCATTCAAGGGTAAGACATTGCGTGTTAAGAGAATTGACGACAATACTTATCATGTGATTATTGAAGGTAAGACTGCATCTGTTAAACGTTATGATGACGGTAATTGCTTTGAAATTGCTTTTGACGGCAATCTTGTTGAAATCAAACGTTCAATAAATGCTGAATAATTTAAGATCCAGAAGAATAGGCAGAAATAAAATTCTGCCTATTCTTGCAAATGAACAATTCAAAGAAAGGTATGGTGACAGAATGAAAAAAATAATAGCAATGCTTCTTGCCATAATGGTAACCGTTGCATATTCTGTTGTTCCCGTAATGGCAGAAGAAAACCTTAAGTTCACAGATGTTGATGCAACAACCGCTCAGGGGCAGGCAATCTATAAGCTTGCTACAGCAGGCATCATAAACGGCAACGGCGACGGTACCTTTGCTCCCAATCGTGGTGTAACAAGGGCTGAGCTTTGTAAGATGGTTAACAACATATATAAATATACCCTTGAGGATGAAACGGCTTTCAGTGATGTCACTGCAGATAAATGGTATTATTCTCACGTGAAAATTGCAAAAAAAGCCGGCTATATCAACGGATTTGAAGATGGCACGTTCCGTGGAGATTCTCCCGTAACCCGTGAGCAGGCGTGTGCAATAGTTGCAAGGGTGGCGGGTCTTTATGACCTTGGCGTGCCCGTAACAATAGCAGATAGCGTTTCTCCTTGGGCAGAGGGATACGTTAAATTGGTTGTTGGCAATATGCTTATAAGTCTTGAAAACGGCAACACATTCAGAGCCACAGAGCCTATGAAGAGAGGCGAGCTTTCTATGCTCCTTGCCAACTTTGTTCAAACAACTGTCACACCGTCAGTTGGCGGTAATGTATCGGTTGGAGGTTCGGGTTCCGGCGGCAGTAGACCCGGTGGTAGCTCCGGCGGTAGCAGACCCGGTGGTGGTTCGGGCTCCGGCGGTAGTTCCGGTTCAGGTGACAACACAGGCTCGGGTGACAACACAGGCTCGGGTGACAACACAGGCTCGGGCGACAACACAGGCTCAGGCGACAACACAGGCTCGGGCGACAACACCGGTTCGGGCGGCAACACAGGCTCGGGCGACAACACCGGTTCAGGTGGCAACACAGGTTCAGGCGACAACACAGGTTCCGAAGACACAATACTCAAGGAATACACCATAACCGTGAAAGGCGCAGGTGTAAATATAAGTCAGACAATATCCTACGGAAGCAGATTTACTCTTCCCGAACCCGATAAAGCTGAATACCCTAATTTCCTTTATTGGAAAGACACTGTTAAAGGCAGAACCTATAAAGCAAAAACTGTTGTAACAGTAAGCAGAGAATATAACTTTGAGGCAGTGCTTGGCGAGATAGACGACACTCCCGTTGTTAATCCCGACGATAACACTGGTTCTGACACTCAGGAACCGGACGATGCTTTCGATCAGGAACTTCAAAATGAAGTTGTGGCGAAGCTAAAAAAAATTGTTGAATATGTTAATGCCGTTGACGAAACCGGAAGACCCAGACTCAGATTGGACGAAAACGAACGTCCTATAATGACAATAGCTGTTGACACAATCAACAAAACCCTTGCCGATGCCGATGCAGGAAAGGCGATTTATGTTGAAGATTATGTTTCAGTAACATATTCTTCCGACGTTGCAAGTGCAAAAGCTCTGTATAACAAGCTGACAAAAGAGCAACAATCTGCATTTTATTCCAAATTGGCAACAGAGGTTCCGTCATATCTTGTTGATGAACTTCTCAAAATTATGTTTGGCATAGATGATCCAACCGCACTGCTTCCCATATAATAACTAAACTAAAACCTCCCCGCATATATTGAAGCGAGGAGGTTTTGTTATATGAACATTGCTGCCTATTGCAGAGTTTCAACAGGAAGTGAAGAGCAGCTTTCTTCTTTGGAAAATCAAAAAGCATTTTTTGAAGAATACGCTAAAAAACATGGGTATAATCTGGTCAGATTGTATGCAGACCGTGGCATCAGCGGAAAAGCACTGAAAAAACGAACAGAGTTTTTGAATATGCTCACCGATAGTAAAAGCAAAATATTTGATATGCTCATATGCAAAGACATCAGCCGCTTTGCCCGAAACACTCTTGATTTTTTAAGCGGAATACGTATTCTCAAATCACGGGGAATAGATGTCAGGTTTTTGTCGTGCAATATGGACACTCTCGGCGAATCCGAATTTGCCCTGACCATGTTTGCGGCAATTGCACAGGAGGAGTCGTATAATTTGTCAAAAAGAATAATGTTTGGCAAAAAGGTTTCGGCAGGTAAGGGCAGAACTCCTCCGTCAATTTACGGTTATGACAAATCAGGAACATATGAGCTTATAATTAATGAAGCAGAAAGCAAAATTGTAAAAAAAATATTTTCAATGTATAGTTCAAAAAATATGGGAATAAGAAAAATTGCAGACTATCTTAACTGCAAAAATGTTCCCACAAAACACGGAAAGTTGTGGCAGGCAAAAACCGTGAGACGTATTCTTTCAAATTCTGTGTATTGCGGTATCCTTGTTAACAACAAAACAGAAACTCTCGATTTTATGGAAGCCACAAGACGCACCCTGCCCGAAAAGGAGAATATGATTCATATCCGGCCGGAGCTTGCCATAATATCAAAGCGAATGTTTAACCAAACTCAGCAAATATTAAAGCTAAAATCTGAAAAAAGCTGTCACAAACAGAAGTTGTAGACCCCATTTGCCTTGCCACAAAGATTGTTGACGCAACAGATAACAATTGCTGTTGCTGCTGTGGCGAGATGGATGTCAGCTCTGTTCCGGAAGACATATGCCGTGTATTTGACGACATATTGGTTGACACAATCGATGGCAAAAAGCTTTATGTAACCATTGGTCTTTTCACAATTGTTCGCCTTACCCGTAAGGTTGAGCTTCGTATTCCGGTAATAGATTTCTGCATTCCCGATAACGACTGCATCCAGTCTGCCGACAATAACCCTTGCGAGCTTTTCGACAGATTAAGCTTCCCTATTGATGAGTTTTTCCCACCCGAAAAATGTCATTTCGATAATATTGAACCAACAAGAAACGACTGCTGCTGCGGCTAAAAGCTATTTTGCAACATAAAAACCCGGTAACCTTTATGGTATACCGGGTTTTGGTTTATGGAACACTTAAAATTTGCGGCTCCTTCAGATTTATAAAGAAATCATATGTTGCTTTCGACATTTTGGCAATAATTTCCATGGCTTCATCCATCTGATTTTCGTAATTATTAATCATAATGCAAATTATGTATGGTCTGTCTTTTACAAAAACAATGCCAACATCATTTTGAGCAATGGTCGTTTCGCCGGTTTTGTTTGCAACCACAACATCGTTGCGTATGTATTTTGGAATCTTTTCGAGTCTGGTTTGTTGCTTTAGCAGTTCAAGCATTTCGCTGCTATATTCTTCGCTGACCAAGGTTTTGTTATATATCATTTCGAGCAGCAATCCGCAATCACGCACAGATGTAGTGTTTTTACCTTTCACAGGTTCAGTTCTCACCGCCTGAAGGTCATTTTCCTGAATGGTGTCTACGCAACCAAGAGATTTCGCATTATTTGTTATTTTTTTGAAGCCAAGCTTCATATCTCCTCCGCCGGCAATTTTGGCAAGCTCATTGCTGGCGTCATTATCACTTTTGGTTATCATTTCGTGCAAAAGTTTTTTAATCTCTTCTGTCATATCAATCTCTTGTGCATCTATCTGGCGATATATTTCTGCCATAATGTAAAGTTTTATTAAACTTGCCGACGACATTGATGAGTTGTTGTTTTCAAGAACTTCACCGGTGGAGAGGTCTTTAATGTAATAAGAAACTATGCTTTTTTCGCCGGTCACTTCACTCCCAATAATGTCGAGTTTTGCAGAAAGCGGAGCAAGAACAGGCAGGATGTCGGTCTCGAGCTTTTCCTCTTTGGGAGGGGAAGTCTCTGGATTGTTGTTGCTGTTGGCAGTGTTTGGTGCTTGTACGGAAGTAGTTTCTGGTTCGCCATTCAAAAAATCTGTTTTGAAATTTTGGGGTGTAATATGCACAAGTGCATAATATGTTCCTAATGCTGCAATTAAGATTAGAGGAAGAATAAAGTACAACGGCGACATTCTCCTTTTTGCACATATGTGAACTGCAGTAAGATTATATGCACTAATAGAATTAGAGGCAAGCTCAATAAGCTTTGCAGGGGCATTTTTTCCATATTCTTTTAAAGTGCTCATAATTATGTCATCGCCCAGTATACTAACCAAATTTGAATCTGCCAAAAGGAACTCGTCGCCTGATGAAACTTTACCGATGCATTTTGCACGTGCGGGTTGACGAAGCTTTACGGCAACATTTGATTCTGCTTCGTAGTTTAGGGGGGTATATAATGGGAATTCAATTTTTTTTGCACGGTTACTTTTTTTGCTGAATTTATAAATGTTCATATCTCCGTGTCCCGATGCGTACACGTTGTTGCCATCAATGTATATTGTTGACATTGTTGAATCATTATCATTTTTGCAAAAGGTTTGGGAAATCTCTTCCATTACGTTTTTTAGTTCAAACTGAACTTTAGAACGAATTTTTTTACTGCTTTTTTTTGTTAACATATCATCAAGACGATTACACACACGGTCAATTTCTGACTTACCCGAGAAAACAGAAAACAAATGTTTTTTTCCTTTGCATTTTGTTTCTATGTCTGCACCATTGCACACTCCATCAGCAACAGGTGTTACACCGTCAACAAAAAAACAGTTATATATTCGATTGTGTGCATCTCCAACATAGGATATAGCATTTACATTATATTTGTATGCCACTTTGTGTTCCTCCGTATATTATATGATTGTGAAAATCTAAAACTGTATTCATATAAATATACTATCATATGATTTCGTATTTTTCAATATTAAAAATTGATAACTTGATAACATTTTGATATTTGTAACATTGACATCATCATAATCGTATTATATAATGAATATAAAAATAAAATTGATACAAGTTTGTATGGTGAGAAAATGAATATTGTTTGTGACTACAACGAAATAAAAAATAAAATAATAGAAATTCGCCGAAAAATACATATGCATCCGGAGCTTAGCTTTGGAGAATACGAAACGGCAAAAGAGATTTGTGCTTTTCTTGATGAACATAACATTTCCTACACATCAGAAATTGCCAAAACGGGCATTTGTGCCATTGTTGGTAATCCCCGTGCCGACAAGTGTATTCTCATAAGAGCCGATATGGACGCTCTGCCTTATGAGGAGCACACAGGCCTTGATTTTGCGTCTGTCAATAAGGGCGTTATGCACGCCTGTGGTCACGACCTTCACATTGCATCAGCACTTGCCGCTTGCTATATTTTAAAAAAGCACGAATCCGAACTTGACGGTTGCGTAAAAATTGTGTTTCAGCCGGGTGAGGAAACAACCGGCGGAGCAAAGCCAATGATTGATGAGGGAGTTCTTTTAAATCCCGAACCGCAAATATGCATCGGCGCACACGTAACGCCCGAATATCCAACGGGTGAGCTGTACTTTCGCTCGGGTGCTCTAATGGCATCTCCCGACGATTTCCGCATTGTGTTCACCGGAAAAAGTGCCCACGGTGCCGAGCCTCAAAACGGCATAAACCCCATAGACGCTGCAGCAGAGTTTAGTGTTGGCATAAAACAAAAGCTTTGCGAAAAAATTGATTTTACCCATAATGTGTTCACTATATGCTCGTTCAACTCGGGCACAGCCAACAACATCATACCCGATACCGCAGTGATTGAGGGCACATTCCGCAGTTTTTCGACCAACGACCGAAAAACTGCAGAAGAGATTATGAAAGATTACGCAAAATCAGTTTGCAAAAAATATGGTGCAGAATCAGAGCTGACATATAACTATCTCTATCCGCCCCTCATAAATGATGCCGAGGTTTGCGGGGATGTGAAACAATTTGCCATCTCAGAGTTTGGCAAAGAGAAAATAAAAGAATTTGAAAAACCTCTTATGACAGGCGAGGATTTTTCGTATTTTGCTCTTTCAAAACCATCTGCTTTTGTGTGGGCAGGTTGTGCTCCCCAAGGCAAGAAAGGGGCACTTCACTCGGCGGAATTTGTGGCTGATGAAGACGTTATAGAAATATGTGCCAGACTTTTTGCAGGTTACACATTAAAATATTTTAATAATTGACTTACAAAAATTAGTTATTAGATATCAAATAAATATACATTTTGCAGTCAATCAAATATATAGGAGACGATGTAAGCATCGCTCCTTTTTGTTTTTTCAAAAATTTTGCAAAAAAAGGAATTTCCTTTTTTTTGTAGTATAATAATAAATAGTAAATATATTAAAAGGAGTTACATATCAATGAAAGTTATCGGTATAAACGGAAGTTACAATTCAAATGGTAACTGTGCTTTCCTTCTCAACACAATTTTAGGTGACCTCGAACAAAAAGGCTGTCAGACAGAAATCTTCAGTGCCTATGAAGCAATTGTAGATTGCAAGCAGCCGTTTTGTATTTCCTGCTCATCTCCTTGCAACAAATCCTGCTATGGTCCAAAGCTGACAAAGCTTTTTGAAGAAATGAAAGCAGCAGACGCTGTTGTTTTTGCAAGTCCCGTATATTTTGGCACAATGAGCGGCGAGCTTAAATGCCTTTTCGATAAAACTCGTGACATCAGAGCCAACAATGCTCTTTTAGGCAAGCTTGGCATAGCAGTTGCCTGCGGAGCTTCCAAATATGGCGGTCAGGAAAAAACCGTTGATGCAATTCACGACTGTATGCTCGTTGACGGTATGACGATTGTTGGTCCCTCGTCATCGGGTTGTGCCGGACATATGGGAGTGTGTGCCCAGATGAATGCATCGGAGGATGAATTTGCCATTTCCAGAGCTCATTCTGCTGCCGACAGATTATATGAAGAATTAACAAAATAAACTTGGGGAAGTGATACACTTGAACATAAGAGAACAACGTGAACAGCTCGAAAGATCAACTCTCTCTCCAATGGCAACCTTGGCGGAAAACTCACGTGGGAGAGAAGCCTATGAAGAAAAATGTGTTCTTCGCACCGACTTTGCCCGTGACCGCGACCGGATAATTCACTCCAAGGCTTTCAGACGTCTCAAGCACAAAACTCAGGTTTTTATATCTCTCGACAACGACCATTTCAGAACCCGTCTGACTCACACTTTGGAGGTGTCTCAGATTGCACGCACAATAGCACGGTCGCTGTGCCTTAATGAAGATCTTGTTGAAGCCATCTCCCTTGGTCACGATTTGGGTCACACTCCCTTTGGCCACTCAGGCGAGAGGGCACTGGATTCTTTGACGCCCGGCGGATTCAGGCACAATGTTCAGAGCCTCAGGGTTGTGGATGTGCTGGAAAAAGGCGGCGCGGGAATGAACCTCACCTTTGAGGTGCGAAACGGGATTGTGTGTCACACAGGCGACAGCCTTGCTGCCACACCCGAGGGTCAGATTGTAAAATTTGCCGATCGCTTTGCCTACATAAACCACGACATTGACGATGCGGTCAGGGCAGGAGTCATAAAATCGGGCGACCTCCCCACAGAGCTTATTTCTGCCCTTGGTTCGAGCCATTCTGAAAGAATAGACAATCTCATAAGCGACATTGTATTCACAAGTCTCGAGAATCAAAAAATATCAATGTCGCCTCAAACCGAAAAAAATATGCTGGCTCTTCGTTCTTTTATGTTTGAAAATGTTTATAATGCTTTGTCTCTCAGAGACACTCAGTCATATATGGTCATAGAAAAGCTCTATCACTACTTTTTAACCCACACTCACCGCCTGCCCGAAGAATATAAGCTACTTCTTGAAGACTGGGAGCCGTCGGTAGTTGTTTGTGACTATATTGCCGGCATGACCGATAACTACTCGGTGAGTTTGTTTAATGAGCTTTTTATGCCCATAGCCTAACGGTAGTCATTCGAACTTAATTTTAATGCGGAAGACGAAGGAAGGCTGTCGCCTTTCGAGGATGACAAGGAAAAAGATTCCGAAAACACTGGTTTTCAGGCGGGTTAGGATAACCACTGTCAGGGTAAAATAATGCACAAATAAACACTAAAAAATATAGCTTTTGTTTTGCAAACAATAGAAAAACAAAACCAAAAAAGGGTTTGGTCGCTTTGTGTCGAAATTTTATGTTATAGATGAAAGGAGGGTTGGCAGATGCCCATGTTTCCGGAATACCTCATCCGTGAGGTTGCCGAAAAAAACGATATATACGATGTTGTGTCACGCAGTGTGTCGCTCAAAAAAACCGGAAGCTCCTACATTGGCCTCTGTCCCTTTCACAACGAAAAGACCCCGTCGTTTTCCGTTTCCCCCCGAAGAGGCATTTTCAAGTGCTTTGGTTGCGGTGAGGGCGGCGACGTTATCGGTTTTGTTATGAAAAACGAAAATCTTTCGTTTTATGATGCAGTTGCCAAGCTTGCGTCAAATGCCGGTATTCAGCTTCCTGAAATCAAAAAAGAAGAGGTTGACCGTGACCGCAAACGCAAAGAAAAATCGGAGCTTTTGTATGCCATCAATAAAGACGCAGCAGAGTTTTTTTATAACAACGTCAAAACCTCTCAATCGGCTATCGACTATTTTAAAAAACGCCAGCTCGACGGCAGATTGGTCAAATATTTCTGGCTTGGTTATGCACCCGAATCGTGGACAGCACTTTTTGATTATCTTAAAGAAAAAGGCTATACCGAAAGCGATATATACGACGCCGGCCTTATCAGGCGGCACGAGTCGGGCAGATACTACGATTATTTCCGCAACAGAGTTATGTTCACCATTTTCGACGCCAATTCCAACATTATCGGCTTTGGCGGCAGGGTTTTGGACGACAGCAAGCCCAAATATCTGAACTCGCCGGATTCAACCATATTCAGCAAAGGAAAGAATCTGTATTCGCTAAATATTGCCCGTCACAGCAAAAAGAGTTTTTGCATATTGTGCGAGGGCTATATGGATGCAATCAGCATTATCACAGCGGGTCACGAAAACACAGTTGCCACTCTTGGCACGGCAATTGGTGAGCATCAGGCAAAAACTATCTCCCGTTATTTTGAAGAGGTTGTTATTTGTTACGACAGTGACTCTGCCGGAAGAAATGCAACCAATCGTGCAATTTCGGTTTTGCGCAGTCAGCCAAAGCTGAAAATATCTGTTCTTGACCTTAAAGGCAAAAAAGACCCTGATGAATATATAAAAACCTACGGAAAAGCACGTTTTGATGCACTGCTTGCAAAAAGACAGTCCGATATGGAGTATTTAATAGAATACTTTGGGGAACAATACAATCTGAAAAAATCTACAGAAATTGTGAGCTACATATCAGAGCTTTCCAATTATTTAAGGCTGATTCCGTCATCGGTTGAGCTCGATGTGTATGCAGGAATAATTGCCGAAAAAACCGGTGTTCAGCCGTCGTCGGTTATTGCTCAGGTTGGAGTAAAACGAGCGGGCAATTCCTCTTCTCCCGGAGGCAATTCCGACATTATCAACGTGGTCGGAAAGGGAACCGCAGTCTCGGACGACAGAGAATACCTCGAAAAAACAAGAGCTCTTCTTCTCAGCACTCTTTTTTATGACCGCAAGCTCTATGGCAAATATGCTTCGGCAATAAATGAAAAAATGTTTGAAAATCCAATTCACATTCTGATGTATGGTTATATAAAAGAATGCTTTGAAAAAGGGGAGAATCCGTCTCAGACCTCATTGATTTCCAAGTTTGAAATCAAAGAAGACATTAATACAGTGTCAGGAATATTAGCACTCGACGTTCAGTCAGACGATACCGACAGAGCTGTGAGTGATTATATAAATCAGATAAAGCAAAAGGGAGGCACCGAAAAGGCACTTCGTCTTTTGCAGGAGGGAGCAATCTCTCTTGAAGAATTTAATGCTATGATTAATAACAAAGGATAAGAAAGGGGTAGCTATATGAGTACAAACAAACCGGAATTGACTATAGAAGAAAAAAACCTTATCATAAAAAAATTAATTGAATCAGGTAAGCAAAAGGGCGTGTTGTCATATAAAGAAATTATGGACGCCCTGGAAGAAATCGACCTTAATGTAAAGCAAATCGAAAAGGTGTATGAAACAATCGAAGCCAAGGGAATTGAGCTTGTTGAAGATTTCGACAAAGAGCTCGAAGAGATTCAGTCAACCGAAGAAGAGGAAGAAATCGACATTTCTGTTCCTGAAGGAATTGGTCTTGACGATCCTGTTCGTATGTACCTTAAAGAAATAGGAAAGGTTCCTCTTCTTTCTGCTCAGGAAGAAATCGACCTTGCCGAAAGAATGCAATCGGGCGACGAGAGAGCCAAAAAGCGTCTTGCTGAGGCAAACCTCCGTCTTGTTGTAAGCATTGCTAAGCGTTATGTTGGCAGAGGTATGCTTTTCCTTGACCTTATTCAGGAGGGCAATCTTGGTCTTATTAAGGCTGTAGAAAAATTTGACTACACCAAGGGCTACAAATTCAGTACCTATGCAACCTGGTGGATAAGACAAGCCATCACCCGTGCCATAGCCGATCAGGCACGTACAATCCGTATTCCCGTTCATATGGTAGAAACCATCAACAAACTCATTAGAGTGTCTCGACAGCTTCTTCAGGAGCATGGACGTGAACCTCACGTTGATGAGATTGCCCGTGAAATGAACATGAACGAAGACAGAGTCCGTGAGATAATGAAAATAGCTCAGGAGCCGGTTTCTCTCGAAACACCTATCGGTGAAGAAGAAGACAGCATCCTCGGCGATTTTATTCCCGATTCCGACGCTCCTGCTCCGTCGGAAATGGCAGCATTTATGCTTCTTAAAGAGCAGCTTATGAATGTTCTCGACACCCTTACCCCCCGTGAGGCAAAGGTTCTTCGTTTGCGCTTTGGTCTTGATGACGGAAGAGCAAGAACTCTTGAAGAGGTTGGCCGTGAGTTTAAAGTAACACGTGAAAGAATCCGTCAGATAGAAGCCAAAGCTTTACGTAAGCTTCGCCATCCAAGCAGAAGCAAAAAGCTCAAAGATTTCCTCGAATAAGTTTATGAAAAAAGATTATATAACAAAAATTTTATTTTTCACTATAGCCTTTAGCTTGCTTGTGTTTGTGGGATGGCTCTTTTCTGCCCACGACAGTACTGATGCAGTGAAGATAACTAATATAGAATACACATCTGACGATAAAATAATTGTTGAGCTCGGAGGCGAAGTAAAAAACGCCGGTTCCTACAGTGTTGAAAGAGGCACAAGGCTCCATGATGTAATATATATGGCGGGTGGATTTTCCAAAAAGGCAGATTCAGCCTCGGTCGACCTTGACCGCATATTGGCAGATTCCTGCACCATTGTTGTTGGAAAAGCCGGCGATGCATCGGAGAACTTCGTCGAATCTGAAGCAATTCGCACCGATGGAAAATGCAACATCAATACCGCTTCTATTTCGGAGCTTGAAGCCTTAGACGGAATTGGGGAAACAATTGCCCAACGCATAATAAATTACCGTGAAATTAACGGCAAATTCACAACTTTGGAAGACCTGAAGAAAGTGAAAGGAATTGGACAGAAGAAATTTGAATTGATCAGGGATTTTATAACGGTTGGAGGTAATTAATTAATGAAAGTATTAATCGTAGACGATGAAAAGCCCCTTGTAAAAGGGATGAAATTCAACTTTGAACAAGAAGGCTATCAGGTTGAAACGGCCTACGACGGTGAGGAGGCTCTCCGTCAGGCAAGAGACAAAAATCTCGACCTGATTATCCTTGATCTTATGCTTCCCAAAATAGACGGACTCTCGGTTTGCCAGAAAATAAGAGAGTTTTCAAATATTCCGATTATAATGCTCACGGCAAAGGCAGAAGATATGGACAAAATTCTCGGTCTGGAATATGGTGCCGACGACTATATCACAAAACCATTCAACATCCTTGAGCTGAAGGCTCGTGTTAAGGCAATTATGCGAAGAGTATCTTCTCCCGCAACAAAGGGCGACCGCACAAAAATCAGTATGGGTTCTGTTACTCTGGATTACAATCAGCGAAAGGTAACCATTGAGGACGTCACAACCGACCTCACATCAAAAGAATTTGACCTTATGGATCTTTTGGTAACAAATCCCGGCAGGGTGTATAGTCGTGACGATTTGCTCGACCTTATCTGGGGCTACGATTACCCCGGTGATGCACGAACAGTTGATGTTCACATAAGACGTCTTCGCGAAAAAATTGAGCCAAATGCAGCCGAACCCAGATATTTGCTAACAAAGTGGGGAGCTGGTTATTATTTTAATGAAAATTAAGCCAATGAAAATCAAACCAAAATTCGGAAGCTTTAGCAGCATAACAACCCGACTTGTATTTACATATTTTTTAATAATGCTGATAACCCTTTTCCTTTTCAGCTATTATATCCTGACAACCATCAGGGTATATCTATATGATGATGAAAAACTAAACGTAGCCACAATGTCCAATGTTGTGGCTAGTTTTGCTGTTGACTATATGGACCCCGAAACAGGTCTGCTCGACGAAGACGGATTTGAACGCTTTGTTAATGAGGTAGGGGTGGATTCCCAGATGAGAGTTATGGTTCTTGGCCTTGATGCAACCGTTATGTATGACTCTCAAAACAACCGCAATCTCATAGGAACTGCTCAGGTAAGACCCTCTGTGCTTACGGCAATAAACGGTACCGACGGTTATATGCAATACACCAACGACGACGGAATGATAACTCTCGACGCCTCTGCTCCCATCAAAAACTCCGATGGCAACATAGTTGGCGTTGTTAACGTTGTGTATGTGCCCGAAACAACCGGAAGATTTGTTAACACAATCTTTACCGAAACAATTTTTCTCATAGTGGTTATCTGTGTGTTTGTGGGCATAATTATTTTTGTTATTGCAAATCTTGTGTCTAAACGAATTGTAGATTTTACATCAAAAATAACCTCCATGAGTGATGATGGTATCCTCGACGAAAAACTCGACATTTCGGGCAACGATGAAATTTCACGACTTGGTGAGGCTTTCAATATTATGAGTGAAAAGGTGGTTACCCTGGAGCAGCACCGCGTTCAGTTTGTGTCGGATGCTTCCCACGAACTTAAAACCCCATTGAGCTCAATAAAGCTTATGGCAGATTCGATTTTGCAAAATCCCGACATAGGTATGGATTATGTGAGAGAATTTCTTGAAGATATGAACACCGAGGTTGACCGCCTCAATCGCATTGTGAATAAGCTTTTGTATATTACCAGAATGGATGCTCACGCCAATGATGACGACAAGCGTATGGAGCTTTTGTGCCTCAATGATGTGATGGCAGGCATTGAACGAAACCTCAAGCCAATTGCCGATAAAAAAGACATATCCTTGATTTTCAGCACACCCGGCACAATATTTTTAACAGCCAACAAAGACGTTTTGTGGCAAGGAATCTACAACATAGTTGATAATGCCATAAAATACAGCGATCCTGAGGGTTATGTTCTTGTTGCTATGGATAAGGTTGACGGTGAGGTTGTCATAGAAGTGCGCGACTCCGGCGTTGGAATAGCATCGGAAGACATTTCCAAAATTTTTGACCGTTTTTATCGGGTGGATAAAGCACGCTCCCGCGAAACCGGTGGCACCGGTCTCGGACTTTCAATCGCCATTGCCGCCATTCAGTTTCACGGCGGCAGAATTGATGTTACCAGTGAGCTTGGTCAGGGTTCTAATTTTAAAATCATTATTCCCGACACCACTTTGGCACCCAATGAGGAGGTAGAGCAATGAAAAAGTTTTTTGCATTATTCTTCTCTGTTGCACTCATTCTTTTGTTGAGTGCTTGCAGTCCGTCAGTGCCAAAGGGTCAGGTGGCTGTGGATTTGTATTTTTCAAACAAGCTTCACACAGAAATGGTAAGTGAACAATCTCACATTCCCCAAAAAGACTATTCAAGCACCAGAGCTTTTGTGAAGCTTATTGTGAAAAAGCTTCTTTCAGGTCCGTCTTCGCCGGAACTGTCGGCGGTGATTCCTGACGGAGTAAGCCTTAGAGGAGTGTCTTTTGAGGGCAGAGGGGTTGTTAACATAGACCTTGGCGGAAGCTACTACGAAAAGCTTTCAAAATCGTCGTTTGCATCCGACGAGCTTCTCGTACGTTACACCATAGCCTGCACCCTTTGCCAACACCCCAAAATACAATGGGTAAAATTCTACATCAACGGCGAAAGTCTCAGAGCTCTTGGTGGAAAAGGCGAGGTTGTTCAGCCGATTAGCGAAGATGGCATTTTAATGAATTCGCCCTCCAGTGTTGAAACACAAACCGAAAAGTTTGTTACCTTGTATTTTACCAACGACAAAGCAAAAAAGCTTTTCCCTGAAACACGAAAGGCAACCATGACCGACAACAGCCTTGAAAAGACAATTGTAACAGAGCTCATACGAGGTCCCGTAACCGAGGAATATGTGCGAACAGTGCCCCAAAGCACAAAAATAATCAGCATCGAAACAACCGAAGAGGTTTGCTTTGTTAACCTCTCGGCAGATTTTGTTTCGGGCACAGAAAGCGGCAGCTTTGACGAAAAGCTCGCAGTTTACTCTGTGGTCAATGCTCTCACAAGAATCCCCGGTGTTGAAAAGGTTCAGATTCTCATAGACGGTAAAAAACCCGAAACCGACAAAAGTCAGCTTTTTGCCGCACCTCTTGAACGCAATCAGAAAATAATAAATGAAGCGAATATTTCTTAAAACAATAAAACAATAGATTTATATTAACTTGTGAGATAACATATAAAATACGCACCAATCAGCTAATCAACTGATTTGGTGCGTATTTAGTTATCGGGTAAAAATCAATATAAAATCAATCCTGACAATATCCGTATGCAATTCCCTCATATTCACCAAGGAAATATTCTGCAGTTTTGCTCATCAGAAGGCTAACACCATTGTCTTTGAAGCTGAAAACAAAGCAAGCGTTGCCAAAATAAGTGTCAATTATTTGCACCTTAATGCGGAGCTTTTTGTCTTCAATCCAGTCGGCAGAGCAGGCACAGTCATAGTAGTTGCCGGGGGCACTCTTCCCTGCCACCATGTCCGAATATCCCTCCTGTGGGAATTTGCCAAATTCGTTGTATCCCAAGCCAAACTTCAGTTCTTTTTCGCCCTGTGCATTTTTGTAGCACAGGGTTCCTTTTTTGCCGTCAAAGCAAAGCTTTATGTGCTCAATTTTCATCGGATTGCTATCAAGCTTGTATGTTTTGCCGCTTATTTGTGCTTCAAAAGGATTGGGTTCTTCCTGCCTGAGTGAAAACAGTTCGGCATTTTCTGAATACTTTAAAAGTGCACTGTGTGCTTCCTTGTTTTCCGTTATGGCTTCACCAAGGTTTGCCACAATTGTTTTGTATAATTCATGATACAAAATTGCTCTTGTAGACGGCGACGAGCCCTGATTGTCGGAAGTGATAATGAATATAAAATCGGTTTCGGGGTCACATATCGCAAACTGGTCACCCATTCCCACAAATGCAAATCCGTCTCGGGGTGCTTTCCATATCTGATAGCCGTAGCCATATGTGCCGTAGGTAACCTCGGTTGTGTTGGCGTTAGAAACCTGTTTCTTTGTTGCATCCTCCAAAAATTCCCTGCTCATATATTGCTTTCCGTTCCATTCGCCCTTGTTCATAACAAAGCGTGCAAAGGTGAGAAGGTCGCGTGAACTACACATTACCCCTGAGTCGCCAAAGGAGTGTCCACCCGGAGTTTTGATGCAATATGTATCATCCGAAAAACCAATTTCTGAAAGAGCCTTTTCTTTCATATATTCTAAAAACGGCTTTCCGGTCACTCTTTCAACAATTGCACACAGCATATATGAGCCGGGGCTGTCATAGCTGAAAATTGTTCCCGGAATTTTTTCACCGTCTTTTCTGAAATAAACCTCTGTTCGGTCATCGGTGTTTAGCGAAAACCAGGCAATACCGTTCTCAATGGCGGTCTGCATTGTCAAAAGGTCTTTAATGGTTGCATCCTTTATGAGCGACGAATTAATCTTTTGGCTGTGTTCAGGAAAATATTTAATCATCTTGTCGTCAAGCGAGAGGAGCCCATCGTCTGCAGCCATACCCAGGGCAACCGCAACAAAGCTTTTGCTCACCGAGTACATTCTGTGTTTAAAATCCTTGTGAAAGGGTTTGTAATAAATCTCGGCAAAAATTTTGTCGCCTCTTGCCATAATAATGCTGTGAGTGCAAAAAGAATAACTATCGAGAGTTTTAACAAAGTCAAGCACATGTTTTGACGATATACCCGCACTTTCAGGACTTACATTTTTGAAATACATATTATGTCCCCCTCTTAAAGGTTAGTCAGATCATATGATGTTAAATACTCTTTTGTGTTCAGTACCATTTCCTTAAACAACTCTTTTGCTTCATCAAGAGAGCAGGTCACAAGTGGATCATTTGTAAACACGTTAAAAATTTTGTCAATGTTTCTTTCTGCAATAGCAGTGTTGAGAGCCTCCTGTTGAATGCACACCCTCGAAATGAGTGCATAAATTTCTTCGGGAATATTTCCTGCAAAAATCGGTTTAACTGTTCCCGAACGGAACACTGCATTTGTTTCAACAACTGCACCATATGGCAGGTTTGGAATCTGACCAAGGTTTGGCATATTAACGTTTGTCACAAGCTCGGAAAGACCAAGAATTGCCCTCATCTGAGCTACTCCTTCCTCGCCTGTGCAGTCAATTTTAATCTCTTCCTTGCCCGATCTCAGGTCCTCACTTTTCTGAAGTCTGGTTTTCAGATTGTTCTTTCTCCATTCCACGGTTGTGAGTCCAAATTTCCAACTGTGAGCAGTTTCGGGATCTTTAAGATACCATTTTCCTTCACAGAATTCTGCAAGATGTCTGTCGCCTGCAGCAGCAATGTATCCGTATTTTCTAAAAAGGTCAAGCTTTACTCTTTGTGCGCTGGCAAACATATTGTTCATCCAGTTTGTTTCAACGTTTTCAATAAAGCCTTCTTCCCAGTATTTGTCGGCAAATTCTTTGTAGATGGGGAACAAATCCATGTTTTTATAGGTAGCTTCCGTAATCCAGGTGAAGTGATTCACAGCAACGGGGTTAACCTTGATGTCATCCCTTTCAACATCTTTTATTCCGCAGATTGTATCCAACGCCTGAGAAAGAACCTTCTGTGTGCCAAACACCTCGTGACAGCAACCAAAGGCTTTTATTTCGGGGAACACTCTGTAGAGAGTTTTAACGCAGAGTGTCATGGGGTTTGTGTAGTTAATAACCCATGCTTCGGGACAGTAGTTTTTGATGTATGTGCCAATTTCTTCAAACATAGGCACGCATCTCATTGCTCTCACAATTCCGCCCGGTCCGGAGGTGTCGCCAACCGACTGATAAATGCCATATTTTTCGGGAGTGTGCACGTCTGACTCCATTTCGTCAAAGGTGCCCGGAAGAATGGAAATGATAACAAAATCTGCACCTGTGAGTGCTTCTTCGGCTGTTTTTGATGCATGATAGTGCCACACCGATTTTGCATCTTCCAGTTCGTTATATTTGTTGCCGATAATCTCGTTGTTTTTTGCAGCTTCATAGTCTATGTCGTAGAGATACACATCACCCGACATATCGTCACACGACGCCAGATCGCTCATAAGGCCCCATGCCCAGCCTCTTGAGCCGCCACCAACATAGGCTATTTTAACATTTTCTGCTTTGTTGCCGTTAAAATTCATTTTTATGCCTCCTAAAAATTTTCTTGTGTCAATTGATAAATTTATTATACGTCGCTTTGATTAATATTTCCTTTAAATTATTGGGCTTAATAAGTAAAACACGAAAAAATGGTTGATTATTTTAAAAAAAAGAGATATAATGTCATTGGTGGTGATAATGATGGAAGAAATGGATAAGCCAAAACTTAACTTTGTTGAACGAATTGTATATACACGCCCCATAAAAATGCCCAAGATGCATTTTCACGGCCGCCATGAGCTTTACTATCTCGAAAAGGGCAGAGCCAAATATTTTATTGATAACGAGATTTTCTCTCTGGAATCGGGCGACATCATATTTGTTCCCAAAGGTACCTTTCACAAAACAGACTCCGAAGACGGCGGAAGCGGTGTTGAGCGATTGCTTCTTGTTTTTGCCGACGAATTTTTGGGCCCTGAAGCTCAGAAATACATTGAAGAGCTGAAAAAAGATAAATTCGTAAGAGTCAATCAGGAAACGCTTCATAAGTTTAAAGAAATATTCCGCAAAATAGAAAGCGAAGACAGCAAACGCCAGACCGATTATTACGAGCTTGAACGCTTGTATCTCACAGAGCTTCTCATTCTGATTTCCCGTTACCGCATAAAAGACCTTCCCATAACCTTAAAGCCCACTCACCGCATAATTCAGGAAGCGGCAAAATATATAAGCAGCAACTATGCTTCCAATCTGACACTGCAAACTCTTGCCGATAAGTATGCAATGAGTCCGGGGCATTTTTCAAAGCAGTTCAAAAGAATAACGGGAGTAGGGCTTAATGAATACATCAACATTGCCCGCATTTCTGCAGCTGAGGAGATGCTCACAAACTCCAATCTGCCAATAACAACCGTAGCAACAGAATGCGGCTTTAATGACAGTAACTACTTTGCCGCAGTGTTTAAAAGGCTAAAAGGCGTCACACCTAAAAAATTTTCCATGATTTCGGTGAAAAGCTGAAATAATTTGCAGAAACATGGTTGACAAACATATATTGTTTGCGTTATAATACTGTTGGAAGTTTATTTACTGAGTAAACAAAGTGCTAAATTACCGAAATAAAAATTGGAAAGGAATGGTTAGAAATGAAAAGAAAAATTGTTGCTGCTTTGGCTGCTGCGGCTATGCTTTGTGCAAGTGTTGTCGGATGCGTCGGTGAGAAGAAACCATCTGCCACAACAGACGGAAAATCTTTTACTTATTGGACAGTTATGGACGCCAGCTCATCAAAAACTCTTGAAAGCTATGGAGATATGATGTATTATCAGGAGCTGGAAAAGAGAACTGGTGTTCATATTGATTTTATTCATCCCATTCAGGGCTCTACCGGTCAGGAAGCTTTCATTGCAATGCTTTCGGGTGTTGAAATTCCTGATATGATAGAGTATAACTGGTCCGGCTATACAGGTGGTCCTCAGCAAGCTCTTGATGATGATGTAATTGTTGCTCTTAATGATTATCTTGAAGAATACGCCCCCAACTACTATGACTATATGGAAGGCGAAAAAGGTAAAGCAGAAGGCTATCGCTATATGCTCGAAGCTACCACTGACGATGGCAGATATTATGGGTTTAATGTTCTGAGCATAGGCGAAACCAAAGGGTTTATGGGCATATACACCAGAGCCGACCTTCTGGAAAAATGGGGCATGGAGATTCCCGAAACCATCGACGATTGGACTGCCGTTTTTGCTAAAGCAAAAGCAGAAGGCTTCTCAAGACCTTTCACCTCATCTGTTCACTCACTTTCATTTGGCAATGCCAACTCTCACACCTTCAACACAGCCTATGGCGTTGGCAAAAACTTCTATCTCGAGGGCGACAAGGTTGTGTTTGCTCCGTTTCAGCCCGGATACAAGGAATATATAGCTCAGCTTGCTGACTGGTCAAGCCTTGGATACATAGATTCCAATTTTATTACCAACGACTCAGCTAAAATTGAGAGTAATATGACAAATGGTATATCTATGACAACTCACGGCTACACTGGCGGCGGTATCGGAAAAATTCTTCCTGCGGCTCAGGCTATAGATTCTACCTATGACCTTGTAGCTTGCCCATATCCAGTGGCTAAAAAAGGACAGATTGCCGAATTTCAGGAGGTCGATGTTGCTGCAAAACCAACAGCTATCGGTATTTCAACAACCTGTGGCAACTACGAAAAAGCAATCCAGTGGTGCGACTATGTGTATAGCGACGAGGGTGTTGTTCTTCAGCTCTTCGGTATTGAGGGTGACACCTTCACAATAGAAGAAAGAGAAGATGGTATTCACTATGTCTATACCGAAAAAATCACCGACCTTGAAGCGAATGGCTTCAACTCAGTGACCGATGCGCTATATCACTACATGCTTCCCTGTAACCACCCCGGCTACAATCAGCACACAGACTATCTCAATGGCTACTATCAGTACGAACGCCAGACTGAGGCTCTCATAACATGGAACATTTCAGCCGAGAAGGCAATGAAGCATAAGCTCCCATCACTTGGATTCACAGTTGATGAAAGCCGTGAAATCACTGACATCAGCGAAATTGCATATGCAGAGCTTGAAGCAGGTCTTTGCGACATCATTGTTGGAAGAAAGTCTATTGATGAGTACGACAACATAATCGAAAAAGCCAAGGCAAACGGATATGATAGATGGCTGGAAATTCAGCAGACTGCCTACGACAGATTCTTGGCTAAAGCAAACAAATAAATGATTAACAAGGCGAGGCTATCTTGCCCTAACAGGCGAGATAGCTTTCGCTTTTTAATTGCTGAAATTTTTCTTCGTAAAATACTTGACAAACATATGTTATTTACTGTATAATATTGTCAGGAGTTTATTTACTGAATAAATTAAGTTGGAATTTTTTGTTAAGGAAAGCAGGCAATATAATGAAATTAAAAGATAAAATTGCAATAATCACAGGCGGTGCCAGTGGCATCGGTGAATCTGGTACAAGGGTGTTTGCTTCTGAAGGGGCGACAGTCTGTATTTTTGATGTTAACGAAACCGCCGGAAAAAATCTGGAAAAAGAACTCAGTTCCAATGGCCAAAAGGTCGTGTTTTTCAAAACAGACATTTCAAGCTACGAAAGTGTTGAAGCATCTGTGTCGGCAGTTGAAAAATTGTTTGGCAGAATCGATGTACTCTACAATAACGCCTCTGTATTCCTCGGCGGCAAAGATACGGTTATTTCCGATGTTGACCTCGACATCTGGGATAAGGTTCTTTCAATCAATCTAAATGGCATGTTCTATATGTGTAAGCAATGCTTGCCCATTATGAAAAGGTCGGGGGGCGGCAGCGTTATCAACACTGCGTCCTCGGCAGGTGTTGTTGGCATTCCTGGTTGTGCAGCCTACACTGCCACCAAGGGTGCAACTGTAACGCTCACCAGATCAATGGCAGTAGACTACGGTAAATACAACATCCGCACAAACTGCATAGCTCCTGCTGCTATCGAAACACATATGGTAAAGGAAAGCAATCTGAATGACCCTGATTTCGACAATGAATTCTTCAAGCATCAGATAACCCCGCTCAGAAGATGGGGTAAGCCCGATGAAATAGCTCATCTTGCAGCTTTTCTTGCTTCAGATGAAGCAGCCTACATAAACGGTGTCATCATCCCTTGTGATGGAGGCATCACAATCAATGGTAATGTTAATAAAGAAAAATATTAATTCGTAAAAGAAGGGTGAACAAACAATGGAAAAGTGCAAACAGTTGGCAAAACAGATTCGCATAGATTCTGTCAGAATGACAAACGCAGCCAGAAGTGGCCATGTTGGAAGTATGCTTTCTATGGCAGAGCTTATAGCTGTTTTATATGAAAAGTTTTTAAATGTTGACCCCAAAAACCCCGACATGCCAGACAGAGACCGCTTTGTCCTCAGCAAGGGTCATGCTGCAGCGGCAGTATATTCTGCTCTGGCACACAAGGGATTTATTCCTGTTGAATGGCTCGACCGTTATTATTGTGACGACGGAAAGCTTATGGGTCATATAAGCCACAAGCTGCCCGGCGTTGAGTTTTCTACAGGCTCTCTCGGTCACGGGCTACCTGTTGCAACAGGTATGGCAATTGCCGCCAGATATGCAAAATCTGACAGAAAAATCATCTGTATGTCCAGCGACGGTGACATGAACGAAGGCTCCACCTGGGAGGCAATTATGTTTGCAAGTCAGGAGAAGCTTTCCAATCTTACTCTTATCATTGACTATAACAAGGTGCAGGCTCTCGGTCACAGTGAAGATGTTATCGACCTTTCCGACCTCAGGACAAAGCTTGAAAACTTTGGCTGGAGTGTGGCAGAGGTTGATGGTCACAGCTGTGAGGAAATATACGGCGCACTTACCAAGCTTCCTTTTGACAGTAAAAGGCCTTCGGCAATTATTGCTCACACAATAAAGTGCAAAGGAATAAAGGATATGGAAGACACAGTTCGTTCCCACTATAAATATGTTGCCGACGAAGAACTCGACAGCGTGATTGAAACTTTGAAAAACGCCTGATTATGCTAAAGGAGAACAAAAATGAGAGCATTATTTAATAAAACACTTTGTGAATTGGCTAAAGAAGATAAAAGAATTCATATGGTTCTCGCCGACATTGGCTACGGCGAAATTGAACCCTTCCGTGACACATTCCCCGAAAGATATTATAATGTCGGCGTTGCCGAGCAGAATATGACAGGTGTTGCCTGCGGCATTGCAATGGAGGGCAATATTGCAATAACATATTCAATCGCCAATTTCCCTACGCTCAGATGCCTTGAGCAGGTCAGGAATGATGTTTGTTATCACAATGCTAATGTCAAAATTGTGATAATCGGCGGCGGTGTTTCATATGGGCCTCTCGGCATGAGTCATCACTCCACCGAGGATATTGCAATAATGAGAGCACTACCAAACATGGTTGTTGTTGTGCCTTGCGATAACTACGAAGCCGAAGCTGCAACGAGAGCTATGATTGCCTATGATGGCCCTGTTTACTACAGATGCGGCTACAAAGGCGAAAAAGATATTCACTCCGGCCCCGTTGATTTCAAAATCGGCAAAGCCCTCACAGTTTGCGAAGGCTCCGATGTTACGCTTATGTTTGCGGGCCCAATCGGCATCAATGTTTTAAAAAGTGCTGAAATACTTAAGGCTCAGGGCATAAATGCAAGAGTTGTGAGTATGCACACCATAAAACCCATTGACAAAGAAGCCATCGTCGATGCAGCAAAAAACACCGGTGGTATAATAACAATTGAAGAACATAATCTCTCCGGAGGTCTTGGTAGTGCCGTTTCTGAAGTGCTTTGCGACGAAATGGTAATGCCCAAGGTGTTTGAACGCTATGCACTCCCTGATGTTAATGTCAGCCTTATCGGTCATCAGGAATGGATAAGAGACCAGTATTCTCTTTCTGCCGAGAAAATTGCCGAAAGAGTTAAGGCAAGTCTTGGGAAATAAGACTTTTTACATAAAAGAATATCACATCCGGCAAAGCCGGATGTGATATGAAATTTAATCTATCGGAAACAGCTTGTCAAACATAAATGCACACATTCCTCTTTGAGAAAGACGGCTTCGGTCGTCGGAAAATTTGATTTTGAGTGTGCGCATTTCGCTTGCTGTAACTCTTTGTTTTATAGCTTCTATGAGATATTCTTTTTGTTTTGAGTTCATCATATCAATATATGATCCCATCAGTAGAATATCTGTGTCAAAAATGTTTATAGATGTTGATATGCCGATGGCAAGATAATCTAAAATTTCATCAGTAAGCTGATGATTACTTTTTTCAAAAAGCTCATTTACTATAGCTTCAAGACACCCCTTTTGACCACAGGAACATTTTGTTTTGTTGTTAAGCTTAATGTGACCAAGTTCCCCATGCATACATTGCGCCCCATGCTGAATGCCACCGTGAATTACTGTCGACACACCGATTCCCGATTCTCCCAGAATGAAAAGCTGAAAGTGAGAATATGGGCTGAGCTTCGGGTTTTCTGCTCCGCAAAGTGCCAGAATGTTTGAGGTGCGTTCAATAAATATGTCGCCGTCGAACTTGCCTGAAAAAAGGCTTGGAATATGAATGTTCTGCCAGCTTAGCTCAACAGAATATATCACTTTTTTCTGAACGGAATCTATAGTCCCCGGAAGCGACAGAATAAGGTTTGCAAGTTCATCTTTTTTGCAGCCTGATTTCCGAGTTATTTCATTAATTGAAGCAATTATTGTATCAGCAAACTCTTCGGGAGAAATCTGAGGCTTTAAGTCAAGCTTTTTTTCATAGAGAACTTTCTCACCGAGAGTCATAACCGTTATGGTTTTCAAAATCCAGTCAAAAGAAATAAATTTAATTTTATCTCCATTAAAGGTTAAATAAAGAGGCTTTCTTCCGCCAGTTGATGCTCCGTGACCAACCTCAGAGATAAGACCGGAATTCTGGAGGCGGTTTATGATTTGAGTAACAGAAGCCCTGCTTATGTTTATGTTTTCCCAAATTCCCGTGCGTGACACAGGAGAGTTTTGCTTAATATAATGAAGAATAGTATTGCGGTTTCTGATTGCAGCATCTGCATGTGACAGAAAGGACGCATTCATATAAATCACCACCTAAAGATTTAACATCAAAAACTGAATGTTTTTATAATTATATTAATTTTTCCAAAAAAAGTCAAGTTTTATAAAATTTAACAGGAGTGATGAAAGCATGCTTAAAAGAAAAACCATATTGTGTTTTTGTATTATTCTTTCAATGATTTGTTCCTCTTTTGGCGTTGTCTTTGCGCAAAATTTGACTGAAAGTGCAAGTCCTCAGTCTTTTGTTGTGCACCACGCGGATGATTTCGAATCCTTCAATGAGGGTGCAACATCTTTCTCAGGATATAGCGGAGCAAACAAGGGCAATATCTGGAAGATAATCAAGACGCAAAAGTCAAAAGCATTATATATGGAAATAAACACCCAAAGTGATATGCATCTGGACAAAAATTTCACTTCTCCCATAGATGGTCGTGTTATTATTGAAGCAGATGTCACAATCGGTAAGTACGCAAATTTAGAGCATGTTTTTCAGATAAGAGATTCGAACAAAGTGGATCTTGAACTTTGCCGCTTTATTGGCAACACTCTTGTTCTTTGCGACGGCACTGTTGCTGGCGGTTTTGTTGAGGGCAAATCCTATCGTATCTCCTTCGGCATTGATTTTGACACAAAAACCTATGACGTTTATTTTAACAACAAAAAAAGGATAATTGATCATCCGATGCAAGATAAGAACAGTGTTTCTAACATCTCTATGTTCCGCATACATATGAGAAACCCAAAGGAGTTTGGCAACATGACAATTGACAATCTGAAGCTTTATTCTTCTGACAAACCTTTAACTGATGCTGAGTTTGAACTCAAAAAACCGTCCTCGCCAAGTGTAGACAATGAGGTTTTGCAGGATGTATCAATGAGTGTTGATACATTAAATCATAAAATGAAAAATGCCGTTGCACTCTATGTTAATAAGCCTCATGCTCTGGTGTGTGGCGTTAAAACATACATTTCACCCGACAGGCAAATAAAACCTGTTTATGTTGGTGAAACTGCAATGGTTCCCGTGAATTTCTTTGCATCTACTCTTTCAATGAGCATCACCCATAACGACGATTCAAGCGTTACCATTTCGAGAGAGGGCTCATATGTTACTCTCACTGCTGGAAAACAGACCATAAATGCAAATGGTGCTGAAGTTGGCGTTGCAGTTTGTCCTCAATATATAGGAAGTGACCTCTATGCTCCGGTGTATGAACTGTGTGAGGGGTTAGATTTGTATCTGTTTTTTGACTTTAACCTGCTCATCTATAGCCCTGACAATCTCAATTTGAGTTGGGAGAGCAATCTGGAACCCTTGAGAAGAATAACGGAAAGCTTTATATATGATGATGTTACTGGTCTTGAAGTAAAAGCTGCCATAAATGCAAAATACGGAAATAATTCTCACCCACGTATGCTTATGACCGAAGAAAAATTTGCTCATATTAGGGCAGAGCTTGCAAAAGGCGAGGCTGGAGACCCCGTGTACAGGGCAATGTTTGAATCTGTTAAAGCACAGGCTGATGCAATGCTCGGCACAAGCGTGAACTATTATGATATTTATGACGGCATAAGGCTTTTAAGAATTTCTCACAGTATTGAAGAGATTATTCTTACCTGCGCCATGACATATAACCTCACCCTTGACGAAAAATATGCCATAAGGGCAAGGCAGGAAATGATAGCAGCCTGTGCATTCAAAGACTGGCACCCCTACCATATGCTCGACTGTGGCGTGCTTGCCTCCAGTATGGGCATAGCCTACGACTGGCTCTATAACTATCTTAATGAGGCAGACCGCGCCCTCATCAGAAATGCTATTATACAAAAAGCAGTTGTTCAGATTCAAAACGACTATGACCACCTCACCATAACAGGAAATGATCAGAGCAATCTTCTCACCAGAACATGGTTCTGGAACTACAGCAACCCGATTTGTAACTGGAGATTTATTGCAGGCGGCGGCGTAGGCACAGGTGCTTTGGCAGTTATAACTGAGCTTACCGATGCAAAAGAGCTTGCAATGGCAGACCGCACAATAACACAGTCGCTGCTCGACATTCGTCCGGCAATAAGCCTCTTTGCCCCCGATGGCGGTTATGAAGAGGGTATGGGCTATTGGGAATATTCTTGCAGATACTACACTCAGTATGTAAGCTCACTGGAAACCTCCACCGGCTCAGATTATGGCTATTACGACTCTCCCGGTTTGGAATATGCCAACTCGTTTCTTTCTGCAATGACGGGTCCGGTTTCTACCTTTGCATATCACGATGCCAGCCGAAGCTCGGCAGATGTTGCGTATGCTCCAATTATGATTTTTGCAAAAAAATTCAATCACTATGATGAAGCTCAGAAAAGAATAAACGACATCATCACCATGGGTGGGTCAACCTACAAGGATCTGTGGTCATATGATCCGGTGCTTTTGCAGGCGGCAACCGCAAGCACACCAAACTATGATACAATGCTCAAAACAGTTGGTGTGTATTCAGCACGAAGTGGTTTTGGCAATGATGATTTGTGGGTTGCAATGCATTCCGACCAGACATATGCCGGTCCTTCTCACGACCACGACGATGCTGGAACCTTTGTGCTGAGTGCAATGGGAGAAGAATTCTTCTTCGATTTGGGTATGGATAACTACAACCTTCCAAATTACCAGAAGTTGACTTACAGAACCCGTGCCGAGGGGCATAATATGCTTCTCATAAATCCTGATTATAAAGGCAACCCCAATAAATATGAGCAGTTCCACGATGTAAAATTCGGTGCAGATGCCACCATAGATAAATATGTGTCAAAGCCGAGAGGCAGCTATGCCATCACAAATCTCTCAGAGGTTTATGAGGCAGATGTTGAAAGTGCCTGGAGAGGCGTCAAACTCGACAATTACCGCCGAACCGTAACCGTTCAGGACGAGGTCGTTATGAAAGAACCCGGCGAAATCTACTGGTTTGCTCATACTGAGGGAAAAATCACAGTAAGTGATGATGGCAAATCCGCTGTGATTGACAAAAACGGCAAAAGGCTCCTTGCCGAAATCACCTCTGGCGATGGGGCAGTGTTCAGTGTTATGGATGCCGTTCCGCTCCCGTCATCGCCTGTTGTTGAGGGTCAGAATTCAAATATCGGCATAAGAAAGCTCACAATTCATGTTGAAAACACGAAGAAGCTTAATCTTACTGTAGTTTTCAATCCCATGGATGCCGGCTATGATTCTGAAAGCTATTCAAAAGATTTTGTTCCACTCAGCCAGTGGACAATAGAAGACGGTGAATATACTGAGTTCACCTATGCTCACGCAAACGACATAAAGGTGAATGGAGTATCTATAAACGGCTTCGATCCCAAAACAACATTCTATAGAGTTATGGTGCCAACAGGCGACGAAACTGTTCCTATTGTATCTGTAGATGCTGATTTTGAATATGAGATAAATCAGATTGATACACCCACCGGAGAAGTGACCATTAAGCTTAAGAGAAAAGGTGATATTCAGTCAAGAACCTACATAGTGCTGTTCAAACCGCTCAACACTGTCGGCTTGCCTACAAACGCTAAAGAAATCAAACCTGTGGGCGTAAGGGCGAGTGCTGTTCCGCAGCTTGAAAATTCACCCGAAAATACTCTTGATGGCGATCTTGAAACTCGTTGGTCATGCGATGGAATCTGCTGGATTGAATATGACCTTGGCGCAGTAATGCCGGTTGATGGTATTGCCATAGCCTTCAGATGGCCCGACCAGAGAACTGCACAATATTCGGTTTCTGTTAGTGAAGACGGCGAAAACTATATTGAAACTTTCGACGGCGACTCCACCTATATCGAATCAGGTGAGGGTTATGAATATTCCAAGATTTCAGGAAGGTCGGCAAGATATATAAGGCTCACCTGCAAAGGTTGGAACAATGACGAAAGAGCGTGGAATTCAATCCTTGATGTCAGAACATTCACAAAATAAAACGGAGGATATATGATGAGAAAATACATAAACAAAACCCTTGCACTGCTCCTTGTTTCAATAATGTGTGTTCCTGCTCTTACAATCTGTGCATCCTCCGGTTGCTACAATGTGCTCGGCACAACCATCTGGAATTTTTCCGGTGTCGATGTAGACAACTGCAATATGGAAAACTATATCGGCACAACCCTGAACAACTACGACGAACTTAACAATTTTAAAATCAGCGAAGTCGACGGCGAAAAGGCATTGCACGCATATATTGCAAAAGGCTATAGCTCAATCCCGACAGACACCACGGTCACGAATGCCAAAAACGTGAATGCGGCAACCTATTATGACAAGGGCAATTATTTTACAAAGCTTAGTCTGGATTTCAAAATAAAACGCACTACTCCTGCCTATTCCGACTTTGGTGTGTTTTTGAGAGATTACACAGTTACAGAATCGTCAGAACAGCAGGCAGAGGTTATGCAACTCAGGTCTGAGGGCTATATTCGTTTTCTCGGATATGATGTGACTACCTATTCTGCGGATAAATGGTACGACATTAAGATGCTCATAGATTTTGATGCCCGTATGGGAAGCATAGGCATTAAAGGCGAGACAGATAACGAATGCACATACTACAATGTTCCTTTTTCGCTTCTTCCTAAGCCTGGAAGTGACAGTTGCACCATAACTCTTTCGAAAGCAGCAAAAATCTGCTATATGTTTGTAGGAGCCAGCAGAACTGCTGAGCAGAATGTGTATATCACAAACATAAAGCAAAACACCTTTAGTGACGCTCTCACCGGAGAAATGACATGCTACACCCAGAATTTTGAAAGCAGTACAACACTCAGTGACCATGCTATGAGCATTCACAAAAGCCATCAATACCCGGGCACAGAGGTGTCTACGGCAAATCTTTCTGATTCAAAAAGCTATTTTCTTTTAGAAAACGGCTCCGGAGATTCAAACACTTCCTATAGCATCGAAACCATAGACGGCAACAATGTGTTGGCACTCACAAAAAACACCGGCAGCACTAAAACCGGTCAATGTGTTCAGAAATATGTTAATGCAGCACTGTTCGAAGCTATCACCAATCATCGGTTCAGCCTTAAAATCGGCGGAAGCAAGGATGGTGCAGCAAAGCAGATATATCTGCGTCCCACAAGCGGTTCTGCCAATATGGTGGCAATTGTGAGAATATATAACGGAATTGTGCAAATAAAAGATGGCACATCCTGGGTAAATGTTGAAAATCTCGGCGAAAACTACAATCCGAAGCATTTGTATCAGTGTGATATATATTACAACACCAAAACAAGAAAAGCTATCTATTCTGTAACCGACACCGCAGGAGAGGTGCACACAAAGTCGCTTACACTGGATTCTGACCTTGAAAGATTTATCATTCAGAACTCCACAACCTCGGGTGCGGCGTCAACAATGTATATAGACGATTATGTGTGGTATGTATATCGTGAATCAACCGACTCAGAGGATGCAAAAACGTCTATCGAAAGCAAGCTTTATGACGACGCAAGTCTTGATGAATATGTTGTTTTTGACTACAACGAGCCCATAAGCTCCGAGAGTCTGGCAAATGTTACCGTAATGGTAACGGCAGACGGTAAGTCGGCAGAGGCCACCTACACTCTGGATTCCAAAAAAGGCTCTCTGGGAGTCAGACTTAAAGACTTAGAACCGTCAACCGAGTATGAGGTTTCTGTGAGCGGAGCGCAAACAATTCTCGGAAGAACTG
>SVJL01000086.1 GCA_015068985.1 Oscillospiraceae bacterium | reverse complement strand
ATCCTCTTTCCCTTCCGGAGGCCTCAGAGAAACCTGCGAAGCAAGGGGATATACTGCGTGGGATCCCACGTCGTATGCTTTTGTTAAAGATGGCACACTTTGCATTCCAACCGCTTTTTGTTCTTATGGCGGCGAAGCTCTCGATAAAAAGACTCCGCTTTTAAGGGCTATGGAAGCAATAAACGTGCAGGCTATGCGTATTCTCCGCCTTTTTGGTAACACAACCTCCAAGCACGTGTACACCACAGTTGGCCCCGAACAGGAATATTTTCTTGTTGACAAAAATCTTTTCGAGCAAAGGAAAGATTTAAGATATACCGGTCGCACCCTCTTTGGTGCAAAGCCTCCCAAAGCACAGGAGCTTGACGATCATTATTTTGGTGTTATCAAGCCAAGGGTTTCGGAGTTTATGAAAGAACTCGACACAGAGCTTTGGAAGCTAGGCGTTTTGGCAAAAACAAAGCATAACGAAGCAGCTCCTTCCCAGCACGAGCTTGCCCCCATCTTCACCACGGGCAACATAGCCAGCGACCACAATCAGCTCACTATGGAGCTTATGAAAAAAGTTGCTTTAAAGCACGATATGGTATGCTTGCTTCATGAAAAACCATTTCAGGGAGTTAACGGTTCCGGTAAACACGATAACTGGTCGCTCACAACCGACGACGGCATAAATCTTCTTAATCCCGGCAAAGCCCCTCACGATAATCTGCAGTTCCTTCTGTTTTTCTGTGCAGTAATCAAAGCTGTTGACGAATATCAGGATATGCTCAGGGTTTCAGTTGCAAGTGCCGGCAATGACCATCGTCTTGGTGCTCACGAAGCGCCTCCGGCAATTGTGTCAATTTTCATAGGCGATCAGCTCGAAGCAGTTTTGGAAGCTCTCGAAAACGACTCGGCATATAGCGAAAAGAAAAGAGAAAAAATGCAAACAGGTGCTCACGTTGTTGCAAGCTTTTCTAAAGACACAACAGACCGCAACCGCACATCACCATTTGCATTCACAGGCAATAAATTTGAGTTTCGTATGGTTGGTTCAACACTTTCAGTTGCAGGGCCAAACACAGTTTTAAACACGATTGTTGCCGAATCTCTAAGGCAGTTTGCCGATAAACTGGAAGCTTGCGATAATTTTGAGGCATCTCTCAATCTTTTGATTCAGGAAACAATACATAATCATAAAAGAATTATTTTCAACGGTAACAACTATTCTGACGAATGGGTTAAAGAGGCAGAAAGAAGGGGCCTTTCCAACTATCGCAGCACACCTGAAGCCATTCCTCATATGCTCGATAAAAAGAATGTAGAAGTGTTCACGGCTCATGGAGTGTATTCCGAAGCGGAGCTTCACTCACGATGCGAAATATATCTGGAAAACTATGCCAAAACAATCAATATCGAAGCCCTTACAATGTCGGATATGATAAAGAAAGACATTCTTCCGGCAGTGACCAAATATGTAAAAGTGCTAAGTGATTCAGCAATTGCAAAAAAAGAGTTTATGGCAGATGTAGACTTAACTGTTGAAAAGTCTCTTGTGTCAAAGCTTTCAGACCTTAGCGGCAAACTTCTTAAGTCGGTTGATAAGCTTGACAAGGCCGTTTCTTCTGCATCAAAATATTCAGATGACATTCAAAAATATTCTCTGTATTATCGCAACAAAGTTTTTGCTGCAATGAACGATGCACGCGAACTTGTTGACGAAATCGAAACCAATATAGCACGTGAGTATTGGCCATTCCCCACATATGGCGAGTTACTTTTCAGCATTGACTAATAGCACAATAAACACACGAGGTGGCAAACTATGGTTCAGATTAATAAAGAAAAAATTAATAACATTGCAAAAGAAGAGATTGTTAATTCCGAAAGATACACTTCCACAAAAAAGATGACAAAAGAGGTGCTTGAAGCAGCTCTCACTGATGCACTCCTTAAGCTTGATAAGCTCTGGGACGATGTTGGAGGCAATTTTGCATCACATGCAAGTGTAGATAACGTATATCAGGAATGTAAGAACGATTCCGGCTGGAACACCGGCTTTATGACAGGTATGCTCTGGCTTGCATATGAGATGACAGGCGACAAAAAATATCTTGAACGTGCCGAGTCTCATATCCCCAGCTACCACAAAAGAATTGTTGAAAAATTGGGCGTTAATCATCACGATATGGGGTTTGTGTTTGTTCCCTCATGCGTTGCAGCCCATAAGCTCACAGGCAATGAGCAGGGGAGAGAGGCGGCACTTCTCGCAGCTGACCATCTTCTCACCAGATACATAGTTCCGGGTGATTTTATTCAGGCTTGGGGAAATGTCGGCGATCAGCTTCGTCTCATCATCGACTGTATGAACAATATTCCGCTTCTTTATTGGGCAGCCGACACAACAGGCGACAAAAACTATTATGAGAAAGCATATAACCACGCCATAACAACAATCAATAACATTGTGCGTGACGATGGTTCTACTTTCCATACTTACTTCTTCAACACAAACGGCACTCCCGATAAGGGGGTAACGGCACAAGGTGCATCAGACGATTCATGCTGGGCAAGAGGTCAGGCGTGGATTGTCAGCGGTCTGCCTCTTTCCTATAAATATACCAAGGAAGGTATTATGGTTGACCTTTTTGAAAAAGTTGCCAACTACTTTATTAACCGCCTTCCCGAAGATTTTGTTCCATACTGGGATATGTCTTTTGGCGATGGTTCCGGCGAAGAGCGTGACTCATCGTCTGCGGCAATTGCTGCGTGTGGTTTTCTTGAAATGCTGCCTCATATAAAAGATGAACATCTCAAAGCTGTGTATGAAGGTGTTGTAGACAAGATGATGTATTCTCTCTATCAGAACTACAGCACAAAAGACACACCCGAATCAAACGGACTTTTGCTTCACGCTGTTTATTCAAAGCCCGGCAATGTGGGCGTTGATGAGTGTAACATCTGGGGTTGCTATTATTATATGGAAGCCCTCGCTCGTATGCTCAAAGGCATAAAAGCTTATTGGTAATATAATTTATTGGGGTTTATGATGAGTATTTTAAAATTTTTTCAGGCAGTCATTCTGGGTATTGTTGAAGGCATAACCGAATGGCTTCCCATAAGCAGTACCGGTCATATGATTCTTGTTAACGAATTTATGGGTATAGATAAGGGCGATTTTTTTGATTCTCAAATTTTTCTGTATGTAATACAGCTTGGTGCAATCCTTGCAATTGCAACCTTGTATTTTAACAAGCTGAATCCTTTCGCTCCGTCAAAGTCTGCACAAGAAAAAACAAACACCTGGCATATGTGGTTCAAGGTTATTGTTGCTTGCGTTCCCGCAGCGATTTTGGGCTTGCTTTTTAATGATGCAATGGATAGCATTTCCACTCCGGTTGTGGTTAGCATAATGCTGATTGTGTATGGAATAGCTTTTATAGTTGTAAAAAACAAAAACAGCGAAACTGCCATAACCGATATGAAGGATATGACATACAAAACCGCTCTTATTATTGGTCTTTTTCAGGTGCTTTCAATTATTCCCGGCACATCACGCTCAGGTTCAACAATCATCGGTGCAATTCTCATAGGATGTTCGCGCTCTCTTGCAGCAGAGTTTTCATTTTTCCTTGCAATTCCTGTTATGTTTGGAGTAAGCTTTCTCAAGATTGTTACCAACGATTATGTTATGACGAATAACGAGTGGATTCTGTTGATTGTTGCAATGGTTGTAGCTTATGTTGTGTCGCTTCTGGCGGTCAAATTCCTTATGAATTATGTTAAACGTCACGACTTCAAACTGTTCGGATGGTATAGGGTGGCACTGGGCATCGCTGTGCTTGCATATTTTTATTTGCCTGTACTTGTCAAATAACTATTGACTTTATTGATTTAGTGTGGTAAAATCATTTAGTATAAAACAAAATGCTTAAGGAGAGATAAGTTATGAAAAAAATTATTTCCGCAATTTTAGCAATGGTAATGCTTGTTATGTGCTTTGGTGCATGCTCAACACAAACAGGCGAAACAAGTTACGACAATCTCGCAATTGCTTGCGAACTCACAAGTGAAGAATACGGTATCGCTTTCCGTAAAGGTTCCGACCTTGTTGCTGAAGTAGATAAGATTATGGATCAGCTCAATGCTGACGGCACACTTGCTCAGCTTGCTGAAAAATATAATCTTACACTTGTTGAAGATGCTCAGCCCAACAACAACGAAGAAGTTACAGTTTCCGACATCGAATACATAAAAGCAAATGGTAAGCTCGTTATTGGTATCACCGATTACGAACCCATGAACTATAAAGACGATAAGGGCGAATGGACAGGCTTCGACACAGAATTTGCAATTGCTGTATGTGAAATCCTTGGTGTTGAACCCGTATTTGTTGAAATCGACTGGGATAGCAAATTCCTCGCACTCGATGCAAAAACAATTGACTGTATCTGGAACGGTATGACAATTTCCGAAGAAGTTCTCAACAACACAAGCTGCTCAAAGGCTTATGTTAAAAATGCTCAGGTTGTAGTTCTTCCTGCCGAAAAGGTTGCCGAATTCAAAACTCCTGCAGATATGAAAGCTCTCACATTTGCTGTTGAAGCAGGTTCTGCCGGCGCAACTGCTGCTGATGAAAATGGTTTTACCAAAGTTGAAGTTGCAGCTCAAACAGATGCACTTGTTGAAGTTCAGAGCGGTTCCAGTGATGCTTGTATCATCGACATCACAATGGCAAATGCCACAATTGGTAAATAATAATATCAAAATACAAAGCGTGGCAGTAGGCTCTGTGCCTATTGCCATTGCTCTGTTATAACACATACTTGCTTTAAAAATTCTCATATGAGGTAGTATATATGTTTTTACAGGTAACACTAAGCCTTTTGGAGGGCTTTGCAAAAACTTTTGAAATATTTTTGCTTACTCTTTTGCTTGCACTTCCCGTGGGTTTGATAATCAGCTTTGGTTCAATGTGTAGGGTAAAAGTTATCAGGTGGTTTGTCCGCACCTTCATCTGGATTATCCGCGGCACTCCGCTTATGCTTCAGCTCATCGTTTTTTACTATGGCCCCGGTCTTGTGGGCACATGGGCTCAGGAGCAAATAACCATTGGTGCAGCCTCCGGCCCGATTATTGAGTGGCTTGCATCGTGGCACGTTTTTGAAAGATTTTTTGCACTCATTTTAGCTTTTGTAATTAACTATGCCTGCTATTTTTCCGAAATTTTCAGAGGCGGCATAGAATCAATTCCCCGTGGTCAATATGAAGCGGGGCAGGTTCTTGGTATGACCAAAATTCAGATTTTCTTTAAGGTTGTGTTGATGCAGGTTGTCAAAAGAATCATCCCTCCAATGAGTAATGAAATCATAACTCTTGTTAAAGACACATCCCTTGCCCGTATAATTATGGTATACGAAATAATCTGGAATGCCCAGAAATACATCAAGTCAGATGGTTTGTTGTGGCCTCTTTTCTATACGGCAGTGTATTATTTGCTATTTTGCGGGATTCTCACACTTCTGTTCGGCTATATCGAGAAAAAACTCGACTATTACAAAATATAGGAGGGTGAGTTATGAGCATATTAAAAGTTGAAAACATATATAAAAAATTTGGCAAAAACGAAGTTCTTAAGGGTGTTGGCTTCGAGATGGAAGAGGGCGAAGTTGTTTCTATTCTCGGTTCCTCCGGCAGTGGCAAAACAACTCTTCTCCGTTGCATAAATTTTCTCGAAAAAGCCGATGATGGCAAAATTTATGTTGATGATAACATCATTTTCGATGCATCCGACAAATCCAAAATGACAGCTGCTCAAATTCGTAAATCTCAGCTCAATTTTGGAATGGTTTTTCAATCGTTCAATCTGTTTCCTCAATATAACGTGTTTGAAAATGTTACCCTTGCTCCAAAGCTTCTTGCTAAAGAAAACCCCGATTATAAAACTCACAAAAAAGAGATTATTGCCGAAATTGAAGCCACAGCCAAAGAAATTCTGGCAAGAGTTGGTCTTTCTGATAAGCTCGATTCTTATCCCTGTCAGCTTTCGGGCGGTCAGCAGCAACGTGTGTCAATTGCACGTGCTCTTGCATTAAAGCCTAAAATCCTCTTTTTTGATGAACCAACCTCGGCTCTTGACCCCGAGTTGACCGGAGAAATTCTGAAAGTTATCCGAAGCCTTGCAGAGCAACACATCACAATGGTGATTGTTACTCACGAAATTGGTTTTGCTAAAAATGTGTCCGACAGAATCATTTTTATGGACAGTGGCATCATAGCAGAAGAGGGCACACCGGCAGAGGTTATAGACAATCCCAAAAATGAGAGAACAAAAGCATTTTTAAATCTTGTTGGTCAAAAAGAATAATAAATTATAAGCTGAACAACGATAATAAATTTTATCATAGTTCAGCTTATTTTCAAGGTGAGAATATTATGTACTACACATACATCATAAAATGTGAAAAAGGCACACTCTACACCGGAATCACAACCGATGTTGAGCGGCGGTTCGGTGAGCACAAATCCCAAAACCGCCTTGGTGCCAAATACACCCGTTCTCATAAGGTAGAGTCGGTAGAGGCCATATGGAGCAGTCAGTCGCGTTCAACAGCTTCAAAATTGGAATTTTTTATTAAATCTCTTTCACGAGACAAAAAAATTGAACTGATAAACAACCCCAAGCTTTTAATTGAAAAATATGGTGATAAACTTTTTGACATTGAGTATGTGTATTGCAATGGTTTGATTGATGCTTTGAAAGTATAAATAATATAATTTTGAAAAAAACTATCCTTGTATTCTAAATTGAAAGGATAGTTTTTATGTTTAAACACGAAAAGATTTTGTTCCATCCCGTTTCTGTTGAAAAGCCAAATCCTCAGTATGCAGTGATATTGCAGGAACAGCTTGGCGGTGCAAACGGTGAACTTAAGGCGGCATTACAATATATGTCGCAAAGCTTTAGAATCAAAGATCCCGAAATCAAAGATTTGTTTCTTGATATTGCTGCCGAAGAACTCGGACATCTTGAAATGATTGCCCAAACAATAAATCTTTTAAATGGCCACGACGTAGATGCTTTGGCGGTTGGTTCAGGTGAAATTCAGGCACACGTCATAAATGGACTAAACCCCGGTCTTATTAATGCTTCAGGCTATTCATGGACTGCTGATTATGTGACCGTTACGGGAGATTTGTGTGCCGATCTTCTGGCAAACATTGCATCCGAACAACGAGCAAAGGTTGTTTACGAATATCTTTATCGTCAGATTGCCGACAAAAAGGTGCGTGAAACAATCGACTTTCTTCTGAACAGAGAAGAAGCTCACAATGCGATGTTCAGGGAGGCATTCAACAAAGTGCAAAACAGCGGTTCAAACTGCGATTTTGGCACAACACAGGCAGCAAAAATGTATTTTAGTATGTCTGAGCCATCACCTGCCAATAATCAATTTGACAATTTAGACGTCAAAGCACCGGCGTTTAAATAATTGTAAAATTTATAAAGGCTGTCTCTCTAAACATTTATAATGTATAAACATTCAATAAAAGTAGGGGTCGATGCACCCCAAGGGCACTTCCGCGCTACGCTTGGGCGCCTACATCGATCCGCAAAAGAAGGTCGTATGTGGTCATCTCACCCCTATAAAATGAATTGTTATGCATAAGCACACGAGAGTTGAACCTCGTATGCCTTAAACTTGATAAATTTGCACACTTTCAAATTGTCGTCCTCGCAAGGCGTCAGCCTTGTTTCGTCCTTCGCAGTGAAATTGTGCTAAATTTCTCTGCGTTTAAGGTCAAAGAGTTTTAAAA
>SVJL01000085.1 GCA_015068985.1 Oscillospiraceae bacterium | reverse complement strand
ACCCTTAAATTCTTAAAGGAGCGTGGATGTAATGTATAAAAGAACCTGGACCAAAAAGTTCGGAACAAGTCAGATATACACCTTAGACGACAGTTTTTGTCAAAAGGTTGAAATGGATATGATTCGTCTCTCCGATGGCGAAAAAAAATCCTATAAAGAAGCAAACAAAGAATATGCTCTTGTCATTCTCGGAGGCAAATGCAATGTAAAAGGTGTAGATTTTGCCTTTGAAAATGCAGGCAAAAGAAAAGATGTTTTCGACGGTGCCGCAACCTGCATATATGTGCCCGCAAACAATGCCTTCACAATAGAGGCAGTAGGAGAGGTTTCGATAGCAGTGTCAAAATGTCCTTCAACAAAAGATTTTGCACCTGCAATAATCAACCCCGAAGATGTTGTTATCAAAAATCTTGGCAAACCCGGTTGGGAAAGGGAAGCACACTTTATCCTTGACGAAAGAGTAGATGCCAATATGCTCTATATTGGCGAAGCCTTTGTTAAAGGCGGTCAGTGGGCAAGCTATCCACCTCACAAGCACGATGATGACAATATGCCGGTAGAGGCAGCAACAGAAGAGATATATTACTATGAATTCAAAAAACCCGATGGCTTTGGCATTCAGAAAGTATACACGTTAGAGGGCGATGTTGACGAAACCTACACCGTAAAATCAGGCGATTTTGTTGAGATTCCAAGAGGTTATCATCCCTTCCATTCAGCTCCCGGCTACGACAGCTATTACCTTTGGATTATGGCCGGTGAAGACAGAGGCTTCTTTATGACAACCGACCCCGACCACAAATGGCTTAATAACTGAGGTGCTTCATGAGTTATTTACTTATAAAAAATGCAAGGGCAGTTTTTGAAGATAATATACAAAAAAGAGATATACTTGTAAAGGATTCTCATATTGCAGACACATCATTTTCAGGCGAAATTCCCGAGAATTGTGAAATTTATGATGCAAAGGGCAATTTTGTGTCTGCAGGTTTTATAGACATTCACCTTCATGGTGGCGGTGGTTTTGACTTTATGGATTGCAGCCGGGAAGCCTTTAAGTCAATATCGGATATTCACTTAAAAAACGGCTCAACCACAATTATTCCAACCACTGTATCATCCGATTTTGAGAGCACCCTCAAAATGATTGAAAGCTACAAAAAATATGAGAATGAGTGCCCGAACTTTTATGGAATCCATCTGGAAGGTCCATATATTTCGGTGGAACAAAAAGGTGCTCACAAAGAAAAATATCTTCACTCACCAACAGATGACGAGATAAATAAGCTTCTTGAACCAGGACGTGGCGTGATAAAAAGAATTACCGCAGCACCTGAGCTTGATAACATGGAAAATTTTGCAAAGAGAATGCTCGAAAACGGAGTACACTTATCGATTGGTCATAGCAATGCCACAAGTGATGTTGCTCTAAAAGCATTTGAAACGGGATTTTCTCATGTTACTCATCTGTACAGTGCAACTCCATCCATCAGAAAAATCAATCAGACAGTGGTGGCCGGTGTTGTTGAAGCGGCGTATTTAGACAATGAAGCCACAGTTGAGATGATATGTGACGGAAAGCATGCTGCTGTTGATGCCGTAAAGCTTGCGGTAAAAATCAAAGGCATAGATAAGGTTTGCGCTGTTTCAGATGCTCTCCGACCTGCCGGAACCGACGTTAAAGAAAGCTATCTTGGAGAAAAAATTCCCGAAAATCTTGTTATAATTGAAGATGGTGTTGCAAAACTTCCGGACAGAAGCTTTTTTGCCGGAAGTGTGGCAACAGGAGCCATGATGCTCGACAAAATTGTTAATCACTATGGCTTTAATGTTGTTGATGCAATAAAACTTTTAGCTTCAAGTCCTGCAAAAATTATGGGTATGACAGATAGAGGTAAAATAGAAAAAAATCTTCTGGCAGATTTTGTGGTGTTTGATGATGGTTTGAAAATTCACTCGGTTATCAAATCCGGAAAGATATATTAAAGCAAAGAGGGTTTTGATATGAAAAAAGAGCTCGCTAATGAGTATTATAAAAAAATAAAAAGTATTCTGATGGATGAATTTGTTGATTTTTGGACAACCTATTCCGTCGACAAAGAATACGGAGGCTTCCTTTGCGGTTTTGATCGGGACGGTGAATTGTTTCATGAGGATAAATCGGTATGGCAACAAGGAAGAAGCTTGTGGATGTTTTCAAAGCTTTATAATGAGTTTGGCGGCAAAAGTGAATGGCTTGATGCTGCAAAATCAGGATACGATTTTATAAACAAACACTGCTTTGACGAAAACAAGCATATGTATTTCAGGGTAACAAGAGACGGCAAGCCACTTGTGCTCAGAAGATACTATTTTTCTGAGGCTTTTGCAGTAATGGGATATAGTGAGTATTATAAGGCAACCGGATTGGAAGAAGCCAGAGACAGGGCGATAGAGTTATATGACCTTATGGTTAAATATTATACAACTCCCGGATTTTTTCCTCCAAAAGTAATTCCCGAAACAAGAAGTAACAAAGGGCACAGCATTGTTATGATTATGCTGAATGTTTCGCAGTGTATGAGAGAAATTGACCATAACGAAAAATATGACAAGATGATAGATGATTGCATAAATAAGATTTGCGGTCAATTCATTAAGGAAGACAAAAAGGCACTGTTTGAAACCGTAGGCAAAAACGGAGAATTTCTCGACACCCCTGATGGCAGATTTATAAATCCCGGACACAGCATGGAAACTGCGTGGTTTTTGATGACAGAAGCAATACACCGTAAAGACAAAGAGCTTATGGAAAAAGCAATTCGTGTTACCGAATGGTCTCTTGAGCGAGGCTGGGATAATGAAATGGACGGCATTTTCTATTTTGTTGATCTTTATAATAAGCCGGTTTTAAGTCTGGAGTGGGATATGAAGCTTTTCTGGGTGCATTGTGAGGCCATGATTGCACTCACATATGCCCATATGTATACCGGAGATGCAAAATATACCCGGTGGTTCGAGAGAATCTTTGATTATTGCTTAAAGCATTTTTCCGACCCCGGTCACCCCGAATGGTTCGGACACCTTCATCGTGATGGCACTCCGATTTCATACATAAAGGGTAGTGACTGGAAAGGTCCGTATCACAATGTAAGAGCGTTTATGGTCTTGTCACAGCTTTTTGATAAGATAAGAAACGGAGAAACCATAGTATTTTAAGAGGATATAAAAATGAAAAACATAAACAATATAGATTTTAAAATTGTCGAAAACGAATGGGATGTTTATTTTGACATGGCTCTTGTTATGCTTGAAGAAATTATGAAAAATAATTCCTTAGGCAAAAAAACTGTGATGATTGTTCCTGTTGGTCCAACTCAGCAGTATCCGATTTTTGCACGACTTGTGAATCAGTTAAGGGTATCGCTTAAAAACGTCTGGTTTTTCAATATGGACGAGTATCTTCTCGCACCCGATAAACCGGTAAGCTACAATGATCCCATAAGCTTTCACTATCGTATGAACAAAGAATTTTATGAGCTTGTAGACAGCGAGCTTGTAATGCCCGAAAGCCAGAGGCTTTTTCCTGAGCCCGGCAAGGAAGCGGAATATGACAAACTCATAGCCGACCTTGGCGGTGTTGACCTTTGTCTGGGCGGTCTTGGCATAAATGGTCATATTGCATTTAATGAACCTCCCGAACCGGGTGAAATTGTTTCTGTTGAGGAATTTGCTTCTCTTGGCACAAGAGTGCTTCCCATAACAAGAGAAACAAAAACCATAAATGCCTATGGATATCAGAGAGGCGACCTGCGAGGTATGCCCGAGTGGTGCATCACTGTTGGCATGAAGCAGATTTTGTCTTCAAGGCGTGTGTATATTGCTCTTAACAGACCTTGGCAGCACGGCATAGTAAAGCATGTCTTGTTTGACGAAGTTCAGGCGGCAATTCCGGCAAGTCTTTTAAGAAAGATTGACAATGTAGAATTTTGTGCCTACAAAGAAGTTGCCGACGGATTGTTTTGATTATCAACTAATTTTCGGGAGTAGAATATGAGATATTTACTTGGTATAGATTTTGGCGGTGGTGCCTCAAAAGCAACCCTGCTTTGCGAAGACGGAAAGATTGTTGCAACCGCAAGCTGTGAATACGAAACGCTGTATCCTCAGCTTGGATATGCAGAGCAAAACCCTGACCACTGGGTTGATGCAACTTGCAAAAATATCAAATCCATTCTTTCAAAAAGCTCCGTAAAGCCTGCTGATATTTGTGCTTTGTCACTTGATGCTGCAACCCACACTGCAGTTATTATGGATGAAGATTTTAATGTAATAAGAAATGCCATCTACTGGACAGACACCAGAAGTGTGGATGAAGTGAATTTTCTTAAAAAGAATTATAGCGAAATAATCGATAAACAGGTTTTGCATAGACCCGACACCATCTGGACACTTCCTGAACTTATGTGGATAAAAAATAATGAACCCGATAATTGGTCAAGAGTTAAAAAAATTCTCTTTGCCAAAGACTATGTTCGTCATTTTTTCACAGGAGATTACGTGACCGACCATATTGAAGCCGAAGGCTCCATGATGTTTGACATCAATAAAATGCAATGGAGCAGTGAGCTTTGTGAAATTTTGGACATTGATACACATATGATGCCAAAAATTGTGAATCCGACAGACATTGTTGGAAAAGTTACTAAAGAAGCTTCACTAACAACAGGTCTTTGCGAGGGCACTCCCGTTCTTTGCGGCACAACAGACACAGTTATGGAAGTTTTTGCTTCCGGTGCGGTTGAAAAAGAGCAAATGACTCTAAAGCTTGCCACTGCCGGAAGAATTTGTGTTATAACCGATAAACCGTTTCCCGATACTAATCTTATAAACTATTCTCACATTTCTGATGGTTTGTTCTATCCCGGCACTGCCACAAAATCTTGTGCGGCTTCATACAGATGGTTTCGCGATACCTTCGGCGAAGATTATTCTGAGCTCGATAAAAAGGCGGAGAGTGTTCCCATTGGTTCGGACGGACTTGTTTTTCACCCTTATCTCAATGGTGAGCTGACTCCCTATGCCAACCCAAATCTTTGTGCCGATTTTGTTGGAATAAGAGCATCACACACCAAGTCTCATTTTGCGAGGGCAGTGCTCGAGGGCGTTGCCATGAGTATGCTCGACTGCAAAGAAACACTTGATAATTTAAAAATTCCTCACCAAGAAAGTGCAGTAATCATAGGCGGCGGCGGAAAAAGCCCTCTGTGGCGGCAGATGATTGCCGATTGCCTTGGAATAGAGCTTGTAGAAATGAAATATGCAGATTCATCATTTGGAAGTGCAATGCTTGCCGGTGTTTCTGTTGGAATTTTCGACAGTCTCTCCGATGCTGTTAAAAAGTGTAATAAAGAAATTTCAAAAACTTACCCCATAAAAGAAAATACGGTGCAATACAAAAAACTGTTCAAAAAGTACAAAGCAATCCAAAAAGCACTCGAACCTGTATATAACGGTGAAGATATATGAAAATTTTAGTTTGTGTAAAAGTAATACAAGGCGAAATAAACCCCTTTGATGAATCTGCGCTTGAATGTGCTCTTAGCCTGAGCAATGATGTGACGGTAATATCAATGGGGCCCGAATCCTCAAAGCCTGCCCTCCATAAACTCACAAGGCTCGGTGCAAAGGTTATCCTTATAAGCGATAGCATATTTGCAGGCTCCGATACCCTTGCCACATCATATGTTCTGTCAAAGCAGATAAAAAAGATGGACTATGACCTCATCCTATGCGGAAGACAAAGCATAGATGGCGACACGGCACAGGTTGGCCCCATGCTTTCTGCAAAGCTTGGCATATCGCTTATAACGAATGCAATAACCATAAATTGCACCGAAAATAGGCTTTATGCTTCTACCCGTCTGGACGATGAAGAGGCGGCTTTTCCATGCCTCGTTACTCTTGAAAGGTCGCATATCCTGCGATTCCCAAGCATATTTTCAAAACCCGATGAAGTGAGCGTTATAACAAATAATGAGCTTTGCTGCAACGTGGAGAAATGCGGTCTTAAAGGCTCGCCCACAAGAGTGCTTGAAGCTTTTGAGAGCGAACGGGGAAAAAGGCGGTGCAAATTCATATCCTATGATGAGCTTTTGCCGCTTATTGATGAATTAATGAAGAAGTCTGAAGAAAAAGTAAAAGAAGAATATACAGGTGAAAAATTAAAATCTGTATGGGCAATAGGGGAGGAAGTGCTCCAAAAAGCACATGAAATAGCAGAGGAAGTTATTTTAATCAAAAAGCTTTCGCCGAAAGAAATCGCCTCCGAAATAATGGCAAAAAATCCCGATGTGGTGCTTTGGAATGCCGACCTCTGGGGAAGAAAAAATGCACCCATAGTTGCGGCAATGCTCGAAACAGGACTCTGTGCCGATTGCACTCATCTCGATGTTGACGGCGAAAATCTCATAATGTACCGTCCGGCACAAGGGGGTAATATAACCGCTAAAATAAAATGCATCTCAAAACCCCAGATGGCAACAGTGAGAACCCAAAGCGAAAGCTCCGATATCGTAGTTTCGGGCGGAAAGGGCATAGCCGACAATTTTGATAAGCTAAATTCACTTGCCCAAAAGCTCGGTGCTCAGCTTGGCGCTTCAAGAGGTCTTGTAGATATGAATAAAGCGCCGTATGATATGCAAATAGGCCTCACCGGAAAAACCGTAAGCCCCAAAATATACATAGCCGTTGGCATATCGGGAGCCGTTCATCACACCTGTGCCATAGAAGGTGCCCAGACTGTGATTGCAATAAATCCAGACAAAGATGCCCGAATTTTTGAATATGCTGATTATGGTATTTTATCAGAATTTTAAAAATCAAAAATACTGTTTGTACTAATTATCAATCTACAAAATGAAAGGAAGATTACTGCTGCAACATATCTTGCAATCGGCATAACACCAGAATGTGGCAACTACGAAAAAGCAATTGAATGGTGCGACTTCATCTATGGCAAAGAAGGTATGGAATATCAGCTCTTCGGCATTGAGGGCGACACCTATGATGCTGCAATCGAAACAGCTAAAGCAAACGGCTATGACAGATGGACTGAAATTGTGCAGGGTGCATATGACAGATACATTTCAAAGTTTGAAAATTAATATCTTGTTTTAAAAATACTGTTGCAAGAAGTGATTGGACTAAACAATCCATCACAGTTAGTAAAAGGCATATACTATACAAATAACACTATTTCCACCTCTGTAAGCGAGTTGTCTTACAGAGGTGGTTGCATTTTGAGAACTAAAATATGGTATTGAAAATATGTCCAAAACATTGACGCTTCAATATGTTTTTGTTATAATATACACTGTATAATTGTAAATTTTTTAATAGGCACGATGAAGGAAACATCAATTACTTACAACAAATTATCACACTTCATTGCGGACAAATTTATGAAGAGAAAAGGTGTTTTATTAAATGGATAACAAAAAAGAATTTTTAGCGACAGAGCCTATCGGTAAGCTCTTGTTCAGACTTTCTATTCCGACGGTTGTGGCACAGCTTATCAATATGCTTTACAATATAGTTGACCGCATATACATAGGTCATATGCCTGGTGATGGCAGTTTGGCACTTACTGGTGTTGGCGTATGTATGCCTATTATCATGCTTGTTTCAGCGTTTGCAGCATTGGTAAGCTCAGGCGGTGCACCGAGGGCGTCTATCTTTATGGGCGAAAAGGATACTGAATCCGCCGAAAAGACACTTGGCAACTGCTTTAGTCTGCAGATTGTTGTGTCGGTTATCCTGACCGCAGTTTTGCTTATATGGAACAAGGATTTGCTCCTTGCCTTTGGTGCAAGCGAAAACACAATCGGCTATGCAACCGACTATATGAGCATA
>SVJL01000084.1 GCA_015068985.1 Oscillospiraceae bacterium | reverse complement strand
CTTGCACAGGGGAGCCTTTCGCTCTAACCTAAGCAGTTCTATAAACAATAATTTATAAAAATCAAGTACTCATCCAGTTGCAAAGAGAAGCTAATAGAACGAGTGGCTCGCAAATACAGCGTTCTTCTTTATGCTCATCCAACTTATGCTATACCATTTAAAATATTTTTAAAATATTCAAGCTGAGCCGAAACAATTTCGAGCTTGTTGGCAAAATAAATTTCACTGATTTCGGAAACCGCCTTTATTGCCTCAGGTGAAGCCGAAAACTTAAACACAAGCTTTGAATCGGCAGAAAATATATATGCCATCATCTGACGCATTGATTCTGTCATTGGCACTGCCTCGGGTGCAAGACCTTTTTCGCAGCACGATTTGCACACTGCTCCGCCTGAGTAAATGTCGAAATATTCAAGCTCTTTTGCCGAGCCACAGCAAATACACGAGTTCATATCGGGCATATAGCCACAGGTGCTCACTGCTCTCAGCTCATAGATTGCCTTTAGTTTTAAAAGCTCATCGGCAAGAGTTGTTTTGGCTGTGTCGGTTACCTTTGATATCATAAACAAGGTGTTGAGAGTAAAGCGAAAAAACTCCTCGTCATACACAACCTCGTCGGCAAGAGAAGACAACAGGTCGGTTATGTAGGAAGCAAGGCTCATTTTTTCAACCGAGGTGCGGATGTCATAAAAATTTTCGATAATCTGAGCTGAGCTCACATAGCCAAGACCTTTTGATGTGTCGATAACGAAATCACTGTAGCAAAAAGGCTGGAGGGCGGCAAAGTCTTTGTGTTTATGGGAGCGGATACCCTTTGAAAGTGCACTGATTTTGCCAATACCCGGACAAAAGATTGTGAACAGACGGTCGTTGTCGTTCATATTACAATATTTTAAAACTATACCACTTGCTTTTGTTATAGACATAATGTTTTGTTGCCTACTGATTGTCAGTTAGGCCAAACTCCTTCAACATATTGTTTGAATTACGCCAGTCTGCCTTAACCTTTACCCAAAGCTCCATAAACACCTTGGCATCGAGCATCTTTTCGCAGTCGATGCGTGCTTTGGTGCCAATTGCTTTGAGGGTTTTGCCTCCGGCACCAATTATGATGCCCTTATGAGAGGCTTTTTCGCAATAGATGTTGGCGCTGATGTCGTAGATGGAATTGTTACCCGAGCCTCGGTGCTTCATTTTAACAATTTCGATGGCAATGCCGTGAGGAACTTCCTTATCCAGAAGATTCAGCATCTTTTCACGAATGATTTCGGCAATTATCTGACGCTCCTGCTGGTCGGTGACCATATCTTCGGGGTAATACATAGGACCATCGGAAAGATTGTCTTTTATGAGTTTTTTCAGAAAATCCACGCCGTCGCCTGAGCGTGCACTCACAAACACAACCTCTTTGAAGCTATGTTCTTTTGTGTAGGCAGCTACAACGGCAAGCAGCTCTTCTTTTTTGACAGAGTCGGTTTTGTTGATTACAAGAATGCAGGGAATGTCCCCTATTTTTTCCATAATTTTAATTTCATTCGGCGAGATTTCTGCCTTTGGTTCAACCACCATCAGAAGCATATCAACGTCGCTTATGGTGGAATCGACAGCTTTCATCATATTTTCGCCCAGCTTGTTTTTTGGTGTGTGAAATCCGGGAGTGTCGAGAAACACAACCTGACTTTCTTCATCGGTCATTATGGCAAGAATCTGGCTTCGGGTGGTCTGGGGTTTGGCAGAAATTATGGCAATTTTCTGACCGAGCATTTTGTTGAGAAGAGTCGACTTGCCAACATTTGGTCTGCCCACAATTCCAACATAGCCTGATTTGAATTCTGACATTTTTTTATCTCCTTATCTTGAAAGGTTCATAAGAGCCATAACAGCCTCTTCCTTTGCTCTCATAACTTCACGCTCGGCTTCGTCTTCATGGTCGTAGCCAATGAGGTGCAAAACCGAATGACAGGTAAGGTAACCCATTTCACGCTCTATGCTATGACCAAAATCCTCTGCCTGTTCCTTGGCACGGTCGGCACAAAGCACAACGTCACCAAGAATCAGTCTGCCTTCATAGTAGTCGCCGGCATCGTCGGTGGGAGAGCCGTCGAGCAGATTGACAACAGGGAAAGAAAGCACATCGGTTACAGAATCGATGCCTCTGTGCTCTGAGTTAAGAGCCTTAATTTCGTCGGAATCTACAATTGATATGCTCACAAAGCACGCAACATCAACGTTCTCATAATCGAGAGTCTGAGTTACGGTGCGAATTAAAAGGGCTGTCATTTCATCGGTGAGAGATGGGTTCTCTCTTAAGTCTTCAACATATACCTGATTAGTCATTGTTATCTCTCCTGTTTTTTCTGCGTTCATCACGCTTTTCATATGCTTTTATGATTTGCTGAACAAGGCGGTGACGCACAACGTCTTTTTCGGTTAAATAGCAAAATGCTATGTCGTCTATATTTTTGAGCACACCGATAACGTCTTTTAGACCGCTGCGTTTGCCGTCGGGCAAATCCATCTGAGTTATATCGCCGGTTACAATGGCTTTGGAATTAAAGCCGATTCGGGTGAGAAACATTTTCATCTGCTCAGGGGTGGTGTTCTGAGCTTCATCAAGAATAATAAAGCTATCGTCTAAGGTTCTGCCTCGCATATAGGCAAGAGGGGCAATTTCGATTGCACCTTTTTCGGCAAGACGGGCATATGTTTCCATTCCAAACATTTCGTAGAGTGCATCATAGAGAGGACGAAGATAAGGGTCAACCTTATTTTGCAAATCACCGGGTAAAAAACCAAGCTTTTCGCCCGCCTCTACGGCAGGCCTTGTGAGAATGATGCGGCTCACATTTTTTGCTTTAAATTCTTTAACCGCCATCGCAACGGCAAGGTAGGTTTTGCCGGTTCCGGCAGGCCCGATTCCAAAAGTGATTGTGTTGTTTTTTATGGCTTCAACATAATTTTTCTGGCCAAGGGTTTTGCTTTTTAAGGGCTTGCCTTTGGCAGTGATGCAGATGCAGTCTTTGCCGTAAAGAACAGTTTCGTCTACCCCATCCTTTGCCATATCAATGGCATAGGCAAGGTTTTGGTCAGTGATGGCTTCGCCGGAATCAAGAAGCTTTGAAAGGTTGGTTATTACCGTTTCGGCACGAACAACGTTTTCGTCACTGCCTGATATTTTGATTATGCTGTCACGGCTCACAACCGAAACATCAAATTCTTTTTTTATTATGTTAATGTTTTTGTCAAACTCTCCGAATATGGAAATGATTTTTCCAATATCCGAAATCTCAAGTACTTTTTCCAAAATATGACCTCCGTAATATTATTCGGACAATTCAATGAGGAGCTCCTGGGCTATGTCTTCCACACACTCAAAGGTTGCAACAAGAGTTAGTGTGCCGTCGGAATTTTCGGTCAGGGTTTCTTTTGTGTCAACAATTTGTGCATCTTGCGGCAAGCACACATTAAGACGCTCCCTGAGTTCCTTTGATGCAGCTTTGATTGCATCAGATTTGTCCATAATACATTCTGTTCTTATTATCTCACAATATTTCTTATTTGTAAATCCCAAAGGCAAATAAATTTTACCAAAAATACTAAAATTTTTTTCGTTTTCAGACAATTTTACCCAGTCTTTGCCCTTTGGTGCACATATTTCCCACGCATTTCCGAAAAATCTTATGCCATAGGAGTTTTTTGTTTTTTCGCTGAGGGTGTATCCGGCGGAAGAAAGTGAAAAGGTTACAGACATCTCATAGGTGGTGCGGGCACGCACTCTTCCCGCTGCGTGGACAAGGCGAATGGGAGAATATTCGGTTGAATCATAAATGCCGCCAATGAGAAGCTCACCTTTTTTTACATAGCTTCCAACCTCTGCATACGTTGTACCCATTTCAGAAATGGCCTCAATCACAACACCGTCTCTCTTTGCCACAATGTTACAGGGGTATTCCTTATCAAAAAATTCAGGCTTCGACACCTTTTCTCGCACGTCTACAAAAGCTGTGGTGCCTTTTATGTTTATCCATATCCACGAAAGTCCGGGGTAGCTATAGAGAATTTTTTCTTTTGTTTTTTCGGGATTGACAAACGGTATAAATTTGCCCTTATATATGCCGTGCTCTCTGAGAATTGTTTTTATTTGGTCTTGTGTGTGATATACGTTGCCGCTTATGCTGATGTTGTTAACAAAAAATGAGTTTAATGAAATCAGCAATGCAAACAAGGCAGCAGAAACAGCAAAAGCAATGCGGTTTTTATATATAAAAAACTTCATTGCAAGACCAAACCTACCCTCAATACCAAGATTTACGTCATATTTTTTGGCAATTGGAAGCAGTTTTTTCAGGTATGCACTCATAACCTCGACGCAATAGCCGTCGGGAATACAACAAAGATTTTTTAAGCGTATGTTTTGTTTTTTACATTCATCAAAAAAATTATATATATTTTCGCCCGTCAGCTTTATTCTTATGTAGCCAACAACAGACCAAAACAAAATGGGCACCTCCAAAATATTAGAAAAACGGAAATCATATGTATGTTTTATAGTTGTTAGAACTGTTATAAATTATTGTTTATCGGTGTAAAGGCTCCCCTGTGTAAGGGGAGCTGTCAGCGAAGCTGACTGAGGGGTTGTTTTTTGAAAAAGTCATTCACAATCCCTCCACCAAGCAAAGCTTGGTCCCCCTCCCTTTATACCCCAAGGGCACTTCTTCGCTTCGCTCAGGGCGCACAAGGGAGGCAACGCATTAGCCTAGTTCCATCTCACCTATAAACAATAATTTATATTACAATCAAAAACAAATTCAGCTAAGCAAACGAAACCGACTCAATATTGCCGTTTATGTATATATCTTCACTGCTCAAAGATGCAATAACAATACCATCTCCGCAAACACACACACTATCACCGGAGCAATTGAGAATTATCATATTTTCATCGTAAGACGCAATTCGGTAGCTTCCCTTTACACAAAGAGATTCTTTTTTCATTATGATGCGATATTTTGCATCAAGAAGAGACGTTATATTGGTATCCATATTCACACTTCCTTGTCTTCTTATTCATATGAAAAGATTTTTTTAAATATGTTTGTAGTGGGAGTGATTAAAATGGCAAAAAAAGGATATCCGGTTCGCTTTATTATTTGCGTATATATTATATGCTGTCTGGTAAGGAAGTTTGACGAAATAGGTATTGAAATAATAAACACTCTTGAGCTTTGGGCAGGAGTGCTTGTGCCGTCGCTTTTTCCATATATGGTGTTATCTCAATATATAACATCCTCGGGGATGCTTAGCATATTAAAACCCATAAAAATAATCGTGATGAAGCTGTTTAGCATTTCCGAGAGCGGAGCAGACGTGTATTTGTGTTCGCTGGTGAGCGGTTATCCATCGGGGGCAGTGTGTGTGAGAGAGCTATACAATTCGGGAGAGATTGACAAAAAAGAAGCCGAAAGACTTGTGCAATTCACCAACAACGCCGGTGCTCTGTTTGTTATATCCGCTATTGGCAGCACTATGCTCGGATGCACAAAAGACGGCGTGGCAATATATATAATACAAAATCTTTCGGCAATGATTTTTGGCTTTATATCTTCGCTGTTTTCCCCAAAAAACAATCCCCTACTTTGCCGTACAACAGTAAGAAGCAAACCTCTTATAAAATGCTGCAGCGATTCCGTTGACACGATGCTCAAAATCTGCGGTTATCTTATTTGTGTGACGGTTGTGGGAAGTATTGCAATTATGACGTTGAAAGCCTCCCCCTATTTTAACGGTCAATACGAAACAATTGCAAAATGCGGAGTGTATATGATTTTGGAAATAACAAAATGCGTGCAGGGCCTTTCGGCACTGGAGCACACACCTGTTGTTTTTGCTCTTATCTGCGGTGCCGTATCTTTTGGAGGAGTGTCGGTTATATTACAAATAAAATCTTGCCTGCCCGATGATTTTGAAACAAAAAAGCTTGTTGCGGCAAGAGTTTGTCAGGGTGCAATCAGCTTTGTTTTGGGTTATGCCTACGAATTTGTGTCGGAGCCATGTGTTGGGTGCAAAAGCGAAAATATTGCAACTATTGCTTCCCTTGCCCTATGTGCTCTGATTTTTGTTGGCTCACTCATATTAAAAAGCAATCGAATCAGAAATAATTAACAGAATAGTATAAGCAGGCTGAGCCTGCACCCTTGTCGCGAGCCAAATTTGATTAACACCCATTCTCGCGAACTAAATTCAGCGTAAATTCCTATACAGCAAAAAAGCAGGCTGAGCCTGCACTCTTGTCGCGAGCCGAATTTGATTAACACCCATTCTTGCGAACTAAATTCAGTGCAAATTCCTATACAGCAAAAAAGCTATCGGAATTATCCGATAGCTTTTTGTTTTAGAGAATATATACCAGCACGTCACGTCTGCCAAACTGCAAACACTCGCTTCTGGTGTTATAGAAAAGGTCAACCTTGTTGCCCTTAATTGCTCCGCCTGTGTCTTCCGCTGTGCAGAAACCGTAAACAAATTTTCCGTCGGCAGATACTATATACATTTTTGTGCCGAGGGGAATAACACGGGGGTCAACAGCAACTGTGCCGTATTTGGCGGTTGTGCCCGATGCGGTTATGCCATAGCCGGGGGTTCCGGGTGCCTTACCGCAGCTTTCAATTGACAAATCATAAGCTGTTGCCTTACAGTTAAGAACCTTTTTGTAGGTAACGGTTCTGCCGTTAACGGTTATTGACGGAGGCTTTGTGCCTTCGGTTATAACCTCGCCAACAGGCTCAACGGCAACTTCTTCATTTGTGAGCACACGTGCAACCTCCACACCGTCATGATATTCGATGTCGTAGGTTTTAACTCTTTTGCCGTCTACACCGGCAACAGTAACCGAACGCTTGCCAAGCTCGATAGTGTCGTCATACACAACCTTTGATGTGTGAGGAATATTCTCGGTTTCCTGATATGACATATGGTCAACCTTGGTAATATTTAGCGTGTTACCGTTTGGTTCGAGATTTGCATTCATATCAACATCGAATATATCATCTTCATCTGCTCCGGTTGTGCCTTTGAGAATAAATTCTCCGTATGTGGCGGCATCGGTCCAATAGGAAAGATGCTGACCATCGTAGAATACGTCAAGAAGTTTGAGTCGTTTTATAACAATTGTGTTATCTTCGTTAATTTCGGAATTGAGTGCAGGATAAATAACATCACTTTTGCCTATTTCAATTCCCTGTTCACTTATTATATCTTTTACCACAACACTGTCGGTATAAACAGTGAAAGTCTCATTCCCATCAACTATTGTTACGTTACCTTCATACGGAGCAGCAAACGAACCAATGGCGGAAACGATAAACATAACTGTGAGAATTAAAGTGAAAATACATCTTGACTTCAAAAACTTATCATTGTGTATGGATTTTAAAATAAATATAATATCCACCTCCTGATTATAATTTTCTAATCAACAGTCTACATTTTAGAACATTTAAAATTTTTTGTCAAATTTATTTCAAAAATGTTATGTGCATTTTCTACAAAGTGGGGGCGGTCAAGCATATTTTGCCCTATTTTGGGTTGAAACCTGTTAAAACCGCCGTATTTTCGCTTAAATTTAAGACATTTATATAATATTCAAGTGTTAATAAAAAATTACGGATTTGTTACATTTTAAATATTTTTTGTGTATTCTGTACAAATTTTATGACAAGTTTTTGACAAGATGTAGTATTCAAAAAGGTATAAAAAACAAGATATTGATTTTTTTGAGGCATATATACCACAAATCGGGATTTTATTTAAAATTAGCATACGTTTTTTGGTGTATATTCATTTTTACATTCGTAATTACGTTAATCGCCTTGTGATTATACTATGACATAATTTTGTTGTTTACGCAAAATTAAAGGGAATGTAAAAAAAGTCCAGAACGTCAAAAGCAGAGTTTAAGCTTGTTAATAATTGTAGTTTTTCCCTTAAACACTTAAAAATTAATCTATATGTAGAAAAACAT
>SVJL01000083.1 GCA_015068985.1 Oscillospiraceae bacterium | reverse complement strand
GTTCTTGCATCCGGGCAAAAAAAAGCACCGCTTCCCTGCGGTTGCCCCGGAACCAATTCAAAGATGATAAAAAGAGAAGTAGCTCCGTCACAAACTTCTCACTCACCGATTCAGAGTCAACTTTCTCAGTGGCCTGTTCAGATAAAGCTTGTGCCGGTGAATGCACCATATTTTGACGGAGCCAATCTTCTTATTGCAGCCGATTGCACTGCATTTGCCTACGGTAATTTTCATAATGAATTCATACGCAATCACATCACCCTTATTGGCTGTCCGAAGCTTGATGAGGGCGACTATAGCGAAAAATTAACTGCCATTATTGCCCAAAACAACATAAAGAGTGTTACCATAGTCCGTATGGAGGTGCCTTGCTGCGGTGGTATTGAAAATGCAGTAAAAAATGCACTTCAATCAAGCGGCAAGTTTATTCCTTGGAGAGTGGTTACAGTTTCAACAGAAGGAATAATTCTTGATTAAATCATTCTTGCAATGTCTTTTTTCATTCTTTGTATTATTCTTTTTTCGAGCCTCGAAATGTATGATTGCGATATTCCCAGCATATCGGCAACCTCTTTCTGGGTTTTCTGTACTCCGCTTCCAACGCCGAATCTGAGCTGCATAATGTTTTTTTCTCTGTCCGACAAATGCTCAAGTGCTATGGATAGAAGTTGTTTGTCAACTTCATTTTCAATGTCTTGATACACAATGTCGGAATCGGTTCCGAGAATGTCCGACAATAATAGCTCATTTCCGTCCCAGTCAACATTTAGAGGCTCGTCAATCGAAATTTCTATCCGGCGGTTGCTGTTTTTTCTGAGATACATTAAAATCTCGTTTTCAATGCAACGTGAAGCATAGGTTGCAAGCTTGATTTTTTTGTGAGGATTAAAGGTGTTTATAGATTTTATAAGACCAATTGTTCCTATGGAAATGAGGTCCTCTATGTTAATTCCCGTGTTTTCAAATTTTTTGGCTATATACACAACCAAACGGAGGTTTCGTTCAATAAGCACCGATTTCGCTTTTTTGGAATTTGTTTCGAGCATGGAAATATAGTGTTCTTCTTCGTCTTTGCTAAGGGGTGGTGGTAGTGTTGACGGACCGCCTATATAGTGTATTTCCTGATGAGTCAGTATAGAAAAAATAATTTTTTTGAATCTGCTTGGCAAATTTGTCAGAATTGGCATAATATGTATCCTCCACATTTTAATTTAATATATTTGGGTTTAGCAGCGCACCATATTCGTTTGTGGCCGACAGAGTGTTTTCGCTTATTCCTATAACAACGTTGTTTTTTGACTTACCGTCAACAACAATCTTGTCGGGCAAAAAACCTGTCATAATACTGTTTTTTGCTCCAACAGATGAATAGGGGATAATCCGGAGCTTTGCTCCGTTATATGAACCTTTTTCGGCATCGGGCACTCCTGATGGAAACAGAGGCATAAGTGATGCTTTGTCGGCTATGATAACCGGATAATTGCTTATCGGATCGGTGAGCAGATTGCCGGTGTCCGACAGGGCAATCATTTCGCATACCCTCTCGCCCAGATATATAGTCAGCTTTTTAAAACCCATAACGCGGTTTCTTGAAAAAACGGCAGATGCAAGTTTGAGAAGCACATATGCAATAACCGAGGCTATGGTCAGAGTTGTGAGCGAAATGTCAAAATAGAATATCCCGTTGCTCAAAACCGGTTTTGCACTTGACGTAAAGTTGGTAAAATATATGAGAGCGAGCATAACTCCGGCAAATGTAAATGATACAAGATAAAACACCGCACATCGTTTCACAACCTTAATCACATCAGAATTTTGCCCCACAATTATCACCATAATAAGAGAAATTGCAAACTTAAAAGGGAATATGTAGAGCATTTTTATATTTGGAAAAAACATACACACTGCATAAACGCCGCCAATTGCCGAAGCAATTGTCAGCTTTTGCCAGCTTGACCTGCAGGCGGAAAACATACAGGTGATTTTCAGAAGAATCATATTTATAAGAAAATTAACCAAAAACAGAGTATCTGCATACACAATAGTTTTCATATGTTCACCTCACTTATACATTATATGCTATTGGATACGAAAAAAATGTAAAGATTAGACGAATAAAAAAATTTATATTTTCAAAATAACTCTTGCCAAACCCAAAAAAATGTGATATAATGACAAAAGCACATTTGGAATTGTTTGGAGGTGTTGATGTGTTAGAGTTAATCTTAACAATTGTACATGTTGTACTTGCAGTTGTGTTAATAGCTGTTGTTCTTTTCCAGTCAGGAGCACAGCAGGGCCTTTCCGGTTCTATTGCCGGTGGTGCTGAAACTTTCTTCGGAAAAAATAAAGCAAAAACCTTGGATGGTATTTTGGCTAAATGCACAGCAGTTGTGGCAGTTCTCTTTATTGCTACCTCACTGGCTCTGTTCTTAATGCAGAAATAAAAGAATTTGAGGATACAAATAATCCCTAAAGCAAACAAAGATCTCAATAGCTGAGGTCTTTGTTTTGTTTTGGGGATTATTCTCTTTCGGATAATCTGACATTTTCGCCGAGGTTTTGATGGGCTAAAATCCCGATTCTCCGACTTTTTGTCACTTGACCTGCTTTGTGCGTGTGATATAATATATTTAACGGATAATAAATAATATTAAAAGGAGAGGAGTTATTATGAAAACGGTTAAAGACAAACAAATTTTAGTTGGTGCCGATTTTGCGGGATTTCCCCTTAAGGAGGCAGTGTGCGAACATCTAAGAAAAAAAGGATGGACAATAACCGATGTTGGAGTAAAATCAGACTCCGACCCCGACGACACAGATTTAATGTTTCATAGAGTAGGCCTGAGAGCAGGTTCAATGATATCTGAGGGCGAATTTGAAAGAGCTCTTTTGTTTTGCGGCACAGGCATGGGAATTCATATTGCAGCCAGCAAATGTCCTCACGTTCACGCAGGCGTTGTCGAAAGCGTACCTGCAGCCTTGAGAGCAATAACGGGTAACGGAGTGAATGTTTTGGCAATGGGTGCTTTTTATGTTGCACCGGCAATGGGATGTGACATTGCAGATGCGTATCTGAATGCTGAGCTGGGCAGTGGATATGAATGGTGGAAAAACTTTTACGAATTTCATAAGCTTGCAATTGATGAGCTTGAAGCATTTGATTATGAAGAATATAAAAACAATGGCTTTAAGGTTAATAAGCTTGGTGATTTTCCTCTTAAACTCGAAACAAAGCCTGAATAATCATCTGACGGCTAACAAATACGGCGTTGTCTCCGAATTGCAGATAATTCGGAGACAACGCCATTTTTGTTTGAAATTAAGTCATACACATTGACAAATCTTGTTGTGTGATGTATAATACAATTGTATTTTTGCGTATATTAGCAAATCATAAAGAAATTTGTATGTAAGTTTAAGGAGGAAATAAACATGATAACCTGCAACAAATGCGGAGCACAGCTTGCAGATGATATGAAGTTTTGCAATCAGTGCGGTTCCACAGTTGAAACTGAGTCCGTTTATGAAACTCAAGAATATATGGTAAACAGTGATGCACCAAAGGGTGGTAGTTCATCTGTTAAGGCATCGCTTTCCGGTCTTTTAGACACTGTAGCATCTTTTATTCCACCCCAGTTGTTGAAAAAAGGTAACAAAACAATGCACCTTGTAGGTTTTGCTTCAATGGCGGTACTTGCTCTTGTATATCTCATAGGTTTTTTTGCTTTTCTGTCCGATATTTGCCTTCCGGTAGGCTTTAGCTCAGAGGCTGCCGGCGGAATCAGCGGTGCTTCGTCAATATGGCTTCTTTGCTTTATTGTTCTTATGCTTGCACCGGTATGTGTGGCAGCTATCTCTGTTGTCAACAAAAAAAATAAGCTATGGTCTGTAGTTGCATCGGCAGTAATTATTTTTGTGTCGTTTTTTACATTTATTGCATGGCTCATCTGCACACCGGATTCGCTTATTCAGGCGGTAACCTATTATGGCGGTCCAAACAATATGTTTGCCTGGTATGTTATGCTTGATGCTTTAAGTGAAGTGTGGTATCTCAAAATTCTTCTTTCAGCAGGCGTTATCATTGGATATGGCGTAGATTACATAGCAAACAAAAATAATTAATGCAATTTGAAACGAGGAAATTACAATGTCATTTTTTATGATAATATTTCTTGTACTTTTAATATATGTAGCTTATTTTAAGGTTGAATTTCTTCTCTTCAGCGGAAAACAGCACAACCGTATTTTTGCCACGGCTGTAAACACAATTATTCCCATAGTCGGCTCTGTGCCTGCATTTATTATGGCTAGCAAATATGAACGCAGAGTCAAAAACATTTTTGCCAGATATGATGATTACATTTTAAGATGCACAATTATCGGTCTTCATTTGTTGAGTGCATTTTTGATTTTTCTACCGTTTTTCTCGACGGGCGATATCAGAGCAACAGGCGTAAATGTTATATACGGTCTCAGCAGAGGCGGAGAAAGCGTGTTCAGACAGGCAGAGTTTCTTGTATATTTAATCTATCTGCCAATTGTTGCTTCCATAGTTTCTGCAATCGACACTAAGCTAAACGTTCGTAATGTGATCTCGTATGTGTGTGCAATTGTTCAGGCACTAACGGTTTTTGCCTTGGCACTATATGCTGAGACCATAGAGGGTTTGTCGTCAACGTTTTTTTTGTGGTTTTATTGCATAATTCAGGTTGTGATTATGCTGGCAAGCTTTTATTCCCTTGTCAATGTCAGAAATGCATTTTTGCTTGATTTGGAGAAAAAGGAAGCCGATGGCACATTTGACATACTTGCCGAATCCGACAAGGCAGAAGAGATGAAAATTGCACAACCATCCAACACATATAAATGCTCCAGATGCGGAAAACAGGTTGTTAAAGGAACAATTTGCTCTTGCAGACAGAGCGGTGCTTCTAACGGCAATGTTGTAGCCGGTGATTCCTTGCCCAATATGGGTTTTTGCTCTCGGTGCGGTCGAAAGCTGTTGCCCGATGGTGTGTGTGCTTGTATGCAAGATGCGGCAAAAACGGAAAACCCGACTATGATGGAAGAACGTAAATGCAGATATTGCGGGCAGATTCTGGTTGGCGACAGCACTTGTGTGTGCGAAAAGATAATGAAAAATTCTTCGCCAACTGGTGATGATGCATCAAGATCAAGGCATCTTCCCAAATATGATGCGGTCAATGCCTCAGCCGCTAAAGTGTCTACAGAGCTTTCCGATTTAGAAAAAATGATTGAAGAGCGTTTTTCACGTGTTAAATCTTCTTTGGCAGATTCTGATTCAAACAATTAATAAAGTACTTTCAAAAAAGAAAGAGCATATTGCTTAGCCATCCGGCATGGGCAATATGCTCTTTCTTTTATAATCTGATTAATTTATGCGGTAACAATCTTGCTTGCATCATGCAATCCAAGATACTCAATTGCTTCTTCTCTCATTTTATATTTGAGAATTTTTCCGGCAGCATTCATGGGGAAGCTGTCAACAAAGCGGATGTATCTGGGCACTTTGTGTTTGGCGATGTTTGCAACAATAAACTCTCTGAGTTCTTCTTCGGTTAAAGATTCATCTTCTTTAACAATAACACAAGCCATTGCCTCCTCGCCATATTGCTTGTCGGGCACACCGATAACCTGAACATCGCTAATCTTGGGGTGAGTATAAATAAAATCTTCAATCTCTTTCGGATAGAGGTTTTCGCCACCGCGGATAATCATATCCTTAATTCGGCCGGTAATTTTATAATATCCCTCAGGGGTTCTTCTTGCAAGGTCACCCGAATGGAGCCAGCCGTCTTTATCAATTGCAGCGGCAGTTGCCGCAGGCATCTTGTAGTAGCCTTTCATTATGTTGTAACCTCTTGCAACAAATTCACCGTCAACATTGTCGGGAAGCTCCTCGCCGGTTTCGGGGTCGACAATTTTGCATTCAACGCCAAATATCGGACTACCAACTGTGTTAACACGGGTTTCGATAGAATCGGTTGTTTTGCTCATTGTTGTTGCAGGAGATGCTTCTGTCTGACCGTAGGTTATGCAAATTTCAGGCATATGCATTTTTTCGATAACTTCTTTCATGGTCTGAATGGGGCAGGGAGAACCTGCCATAATACCGGTTCTCATATGCGAGAAATCTGTTTTGTCAAAATCTTCGTGGCCGAGCATTGCAATAAACATTGTGGGCACACCGTGGAAACAGGTGATTTTTTCTTTGTTTATGCAATCAAGACCTCTTCTGGGCGAAAATGCCGGAATAGGCGACATAGTAACGCCGTGAGTCATTGAAGCTGTCATAGCAAGAACCATTCCAAAGCAGTGGAACATAGGCACCTGAATCATCATTCTGTCGGCTGTAGAAAGATCCATACAATCGCCAATTGCTTTACCGTTGTTAACAACATTGTAGTGTGTGAGCATAACACCCTTGGGGAAGCCTGTTGTTCCTGAAGTATACTGCATATTGCACACGTCATGTTTGTTAACAGCAGCCGCTCTTCTATACACTTCCTCAACCGGAACCTCGCCGGCCCTTGCCACCGCCTGATCCCAAGTGTAACAACCTGGAACTTCGCAATCAACGGTAATTACGTTTCTGAGGAATGGCAGACGTTTTGAGTGGAGAGGCTGTCCGGGCTTTAAGGTTTCAAGCTCAGGGCAAAGTTCCTTTATAATTTCAACATAGTTGCTTGTTTTGTAACCGTCAATCATAACGAGGGTGTGAGTATCGGACTGCTTGAGCAAATATTCTGCTTCATACACTTTGTAGGCGGTGTTAACTGTTACCAGAACTGCACCAATCTTAACGGTGGCCCAAAATGTCAGATACCAAGCTGGCACGTTTGTTGCCCATATGGCAACGTGGTCTCCGGGTTTAACACCCATTGCAATAAGTGCTCTTGCAAATGTGTCAACATCATCTCTGAACTCTTTATATGTTCTTGTATAGTCAAGGGTGGTATATCTGAATGCATACTGGTCGGGAAATTCTTCAACCATACGGTCAAGAATCTGAGGGAACGTGAGATCAATGATGGTTTCTTTGGGCCACACATATTTTCCTGTGCCGCGATTGTTATCCTGTAAACGGTGATTTCTGAGGGAATCACCGGTGTACGCTCTCATATAGTCAACAAAATTGGGGAATATGATGCAGGCATCAGTAAGGTCAGGATACCATCTTTTTACCCATTCAAGAGTAACATAGCCTTCATAGTTGATTGACTTAAGAGCAAGCATAATATCATTCAGCGGAAGGTCGCCCTCGCCAATGATTTTGTATTCAACTTTGCCGTCTGCTGTCATAACAGAGTCTTTAACGTGCACGTGCTTTATGTAGGCACCAAGATTTGTGAGAGTTGTTTCAGGGGTCTCGCCAAAGAAACGGTATGGATGGTGAACGTCCCACAGTGCAGCAACGTTATCACTTGCAACAGAGTTTAGAAGTGAGCAAAGTCTTTCGGTGTTTGCATACACCCCGTTTGTTTCTACAAGAAGAGTAATGTTGTGTTTTTCGGCCTCGGGAGCAATTTCTTTTATTCTTTCGCAAATAACTGCGTCGTCAACTTCCGATTCGGGGCTTTCGTGCAAATCACCCAGAATTCTAATATACTTGGTTCCAAGCTTGGATGCAATGGAAATGTATGTTAGGATTTCTGCCTTGGTTTCATCCCATAGTTCATTTAGCTTCAGGCATCCGCCTGTAGATAAGCAGGGAATTTCAATCTTAAGTTTTTTGAGCGTTTCAGCAGTTTCATCACATTTGTCATATCTGAAAGGCGATTTCGCTTCATCTTCCTGTATATGACGCACTTCAATGCCGTCAAAGCCAAGGTCTGTTGCCATAGAAAAAATTTCTTTCCATTCGTAGTTGGGACAGCACAGTGTTGAAAATGCGATTTTCATTATACATCATCCTTTCATCCAATAGTACAATTTATAACTTCCCAATTATAAATTAAAGTTTATTATAGCAAAACAGAGGTTTGATGTCAATAATTATATTTCGCTTTTATTGACTTTTACCTTATCAGATGCTAAAATAAATATAACATATATAATATATGAATGATGTAATCAATGAGCCATTGACTACAAATGAATAATTAATAATGAATGATGAATAATTGTGGTTGAAAATCGCCGAATGCGATTTTCTTCATTAATTTTTCATTATTCATTATTCATCAGCGTAGCGAATTCATTATTCATTACGTTTAGTAAACTGTGCAAAACGATTGTTCAAACTATGAAATACTCCAATAGCTAAGCACACGAGAGTTGAACTCCGTATGGTTTTAAAATGATAATTACCGCTTGTACTGCATAAAATCTCTTGGAAATACGAAAGTATTCCCTGCGATATTTTATTTGTCCAACCGCTAATTATC
>SVJL01000082.1 GCA_015068985.1 Oscillospiraceae bacterium | reverse complement strand
CGCCAGCGTTCGTCCTGAGCCAGGATCAAACTCTCAATAAAAAATTAATGACCGTAGTCAATAAAGTTCATTTGAAGTTTGTTAGCTCATAAAAACACTAACTTAATTTACTGAATTAAAAGCATTTCGCTTCAACTCAAATTCTCTTTTCGAGAACCTCTTATACTGTTCATTTTTCAAAGATCAAAATGTATCTGCCGTTTGGCGTCAACTTGTTAATAATAACACATTCAGAGCAGTTTGTCAACACTTTTTTAAAATTTTTTCAAAAAATTTTTAACAGCCCGTCCGAAGTTATTAAAAAGCACCCTCAGCGAGTGTGCTTTATTAATATACCACTTTGCCAAAAAAATGTCAATGTGCATTTTTGACATAAAATAAGATTTAAAACGGCAGCTTTTTTATTATTTAGCCACTGAAGTGCCATATTCTGTGAGTTTGTGGGCATTTTTGGCAAGAATTTTCTTTTCAAATTTGCGTTTGAAAGACACGAAGCTCGTTTCGTCCTCACCTACCGCCGTCACAAGAACCGACAAGAACCCCATTCTGTTTGCACCAAGCATATCGGTAAAGAGCTGATCGCCCACAAGAGCAGTTTCTTTGGCTACGGCATCGAGCTGTTGCATCGTCTTTTTCAAATATTTTTTTCTTGGCTTCAATGCCTTGCCGTAATAAGGCACGCCAAGCTCTTTGCAAAAGGAATGAACACGCTCATGGTTATTATTAGATACTATGGCGTATTTTATATCCCACTTTTCCAGAAGTTCAAAATAATCCAGAACATTTTGGGGCGGGGTGGGTTCTGTGTGAGCAACAAGAGTATTGTCTATATCAAAAATAACAGCACTTATGCCATGAGCTTTATAGAAAGACTCATCAAGAAGAGCTACGTTTTTGACTGTGTAGTCCGGAAGTAATTTTTTTATCATAAAAATCAACCTCACTAATTATCTTATGTCACAAAAAAGGCGACCGATGGTCGCCTGATTTGATTGATTTGATTTGAAATTTTATCTAACCGTTACAAAATATAATGGGAAGGCATATTTGCCATTGGTAATGTTAGCAGCCGTAGAGCTGCAGAAAAAATTAATTTATTATTTGTATGAACGCTTTCTTGCTGCTTCGGATTTCTTTTTACGTCTTACGCTGGGTTTTTCGTAGTGTTCTCTTTTTCTGATTTCGGACAAAACTCCTGCTTTCTGACAAGATCTCTTGAATCTGCGAAGTGCGCTGTCTAAAGACTCATTATCTTTTAATCTGATTTCTGCCATTTAAGTTCCCTCCCTCCGTTACTGCTGTCATGTTAGAAACACATAACGGGTTAAGACAAAATTACACTGTAATATTATACACACAAAACCCACACTTGTCAAGCATTATTTTGGACAAAGTTAAATTTTGTGTTATTACGCCACCGATTATGCCTCAAATTAACCCGGAGGCCATCCTATATTTCTGCCTGCCAACACGTGAAAATGCAGATGTCCCACGGTTTGACCTCCATCTTCGCCGCAGTTGTTAACAATGCGGTAACCTTTGTCTGCAAAGCCCATTTCTTTTGCCAGATTTGCAACAACGGCAAATACGTGACCAACAATTGCTGAATTTGAATCATTAATTTCAAGTGCTGAAGAGATATGCTGTTTTGGAACAACCAGAAAATGAACCGGGGCCTGAGGGTCAATATCGTTAAATGCATATACCTTGTCATCTTCATACACTTTTTGAGAAGGGATTTCGCCATTTATTATTTTACAAAACAAACAATCTGACATAACACAAAACCTCCTATATATAATGTAGAAATTATTTTATCTGCTACTTATTCTGCAGTATTTGCTTTATCAAGTCAACTTCATATCTTAATGTTTTGACTTCTTCTTTCAAATCATCTGAAATGTTAACTTTCTCTGCTATGCTCATATAATTATCGAGCATCAGCTGTGTCTTGGGTATTAATTCGGTTTCAGTTTTAATTGCCGTCTTTTTTAATGCCACTATATCGCTTCGCATTGTCGATATGTCATCTTGCATATTATCTAGTTTTTCAAGTATAAGCTTTTCAAATTCGGTCATTCATATCACCTCTGTAAAGGAATTATACCATAGTATTATTTAAAAAACAACACTTGTCCTGTTTTAAACAACCTGCAAATTATTTTATCTGTTCTTTGAGCACTTCAATCGCTGCGGCAAGAGCTGCGTCTATTCCGCTTGCGTCGCTTCCGCCGGCCTGAGCACTTTCGGGTTTGCCGCCGCCGGAGCCGCCAACGTGAGAAGCAATTGCTTTAACAAGCATACCGCAGTGAGCACCTTTGCCAACTGCCGCTTTGTCGGCTGCAGTGATGAGCATAACCTTACCGCCAAATTCTGTTGCCATTACGCAAACAACATCGGTGTATTCATCTTTGAAGCTGTCATTCATTTTACGCACAGTGTTAACGTCTGCACCCTTAAGGGCTCCGGTAAGAACTGTTGTGCCACCGATTGTGATTGCATTTTTCTTTATGTCGTCAATTCCGCCTGAAGCAAGCTTGGATTTCATTGCTTCAATTTCTTTCTGCATTGCTTTAACCTCATTCTGAAGAGCAGAAAGCTTAGAAAGCATATCGGCAGGAGTGGATTTTAGCATTGCTGATGCCTTGGCAATTGTTTCTTCTTTTTCGTTGTAGGCATCGAGAACATTAAGACCGGTGATTGCCTCAATTCTTCTTACACCTGCGGCAGCGGATGTTTCGGAAACAATTTTCATAATGCCGATGTTGGATGTGTTGCAAACGTGTGTGCCACCACAAAGCTCAACGCTGTAGTCACCCATTTTAACAACTCTGACAACATCACCATATTTTTCGCCAAACAGAGCCATAGCACCGAGAGCTCTTGCCTCATCGATGGGCATTTCTTTACATTCAACATTTAGTGCATTATAAATTTCGTTGTTAACCATTTTTTCAACTTCTGCAATCTGGTCTTTTGAAAGAGCCTCAAAGTGAGAGAAGTCGAAGCGGAGACGCTCGGCATCAACATAGGAGCCTGCCTGCTGAACGTGATCTCCAAGAACGGTTTTGAGCGCTTTCTGGAGAAGGTGGGTTGCCGAGTGGTTTCGTGCAATTGCATTTCTGCGGCATTGGCAAACCTGACACTCAACACTGTCACCAACAGATATCATGCCCGACTCAACTGTGCAGATGTGCATTATCTGACCATTACCAACCTTTTTGGTATCGGTCACTTTTAGTGTGGCACCTTCTGATTTTATTGTGCCCTTGTCGCCAACCTGACCACCGCCCTCGCCATAGAAGGGGGTTTTGTCGAGAACAACGGCAACGCTGCCATTGTCGGATGTTGCCATATTTTTGAGGTCACCGTCGTAGCCGATTGCTTTGACAGTTGCAGCTCCGTAGAGAGCATCATAACCAACAAATTCTGCTTTGTCAAGGTCGGTTATTTTCTTTTTAAATTCATCCTTTTCCCAGCCGGCATCGTCGGTTTCGCCTCTGCCCTCTCTGGCTTTTTTCTTCTGAGCCTGCATACACTCTTCATATTCTTCAACGTTAACGTTCATGCTCTTTTCTTCAAGAATCTCCAAGGTAAGATCGAGAGGGAATCCGAAGGTGTCGTAAAGCTTGAATGCTTTTTCGCCGGAGAGCTGAACCTCGTCATTTTTTTGAAGCTCTGCAATATAGCCAGCAAGAATGTTCAGACCGTCGTTGATGGTTTCGTTGAAGCGGATTTCTTCAAGCTCAATAACCTTTTTGATATATGCCTGTTTTTCAACAAGCTCAGGATAAGCATTTTTGTTTTCTTCTATAACAGTGTCGCACACCTTGTAGAGGAAAGGCTCATTAACGCCGAGGAGCTTTCCGTGACGGGCAGCATGACGGAGAAGACGGCGGAGCACATAGCCTCTGCCCTCGTTGCTTATCTGAACACCGTCGCCAATCATAAAGGTGGTGGAACGGATATGGTCTGTTATAACACGCAGTGAAACGTCATTCTTTTCGTCTGCACCGTAGGTTGCACCGGTGATTTCGCTGATTTTTAGCATAATGTTGCGAACAGTGTCAACCTCAAAGAGGTTGTTAACGCCCTGCATTATGCAGGCAATACGCTCAAGACCCATGCCTGTGTCGATGTTGGGGTGAGAGAGGCGATTGTAGTTGCCGGCTTCGTCTTTGTCGAACTGAGTGAACACAAGATTCCAAAATTCAACAAAACGGTCACATTCGCAACCAACCTTACAATCCGGACTGCCGCAGCCGTGTTCAACTCCACGGTCAAAATAGAGCTCAGAGCAAGGTCCGCACGGACCTGTGCCAATCTCCCAGAAGTTGTCTTCCTTACCCATGCGCACAATGTGCTCGGGGTCAACGCCAACTTCTTTTGTCCAGATGTCGAAAGCTTCGTCGTCGTCTTCATAGATGGTAATCCAGAGCTTGTCTGTGGGAAGCTCCAGCACTTTGGTCACAAATTCCCACGCCCAGGCAGTTGCTTCATGCTTAAAATAGTCACCAAACGAGAAGTTGCCGAGCATTTCAAAATAGGTGCCGTGACGGGCAGTTTTGCCAACACGTTCAATGTCGGGGGTTCTGATACATTTCTGGCAGGTGGTAACTCTGCTTCTGGGTGGCTCAAGCTCTCCTTTAAAGTATGGCTTGAGAGGTGCCATTCCGGCATTTATCAAAAGTAAGCTCTTATCATTTTCGGGCACAAGGGAAAAACTTGGGAGTCTGAGATGGCCTTTGCTTTCGAAAAATGAAAGATATTTTTCTCTTATCTCATTTAATCCTAATTTTTGCATGAGTAATCGCTCCTTAAAAGTTTGCATATAGCAATATAATACACTAAAACACAGTCAAATGTCAATATTAATGAAGATTTTTTAGCTTCATTACCACAAATTTAATATACACAACAACGCCGACAAAAACCACAAACGATACAAAAGACAAGATTTGCTGTGCATACACCGTAACCCCAAACACACTGTTACCGTGTGATTGAACAAAGCTTACTACCCACGCCCCCAAGAGAGACGCCAAAAAGCCTGCGATGCCACCAAGAGCAGCTTTTACTCCCAGAGCATATGAACGATTTTCTTTTGTTACATAATCGAACACTATGTTGCTCATACCACTGTTTGCCCCTGCAAGATAAGCGGCATTAAAAGCACCGTAGACCACAAACATCCACTTACCGTTTGACGGGGCTGTGAACGTGTTGACAAGAAATCCGACCGCACCGACAGAAATTGCTATCATCAGCATTCTTGCCCATGAGGTTCTGTCGGCAATTTTGCCAAAAAATCTCGAAAAGGCAACTCTTACCAAGCTCTGAAATGCCGAAAGAATTGCAACATAGCTCAGGGTAAAGCCAAGCTCATTTATCTGATAGGTTCCGAAAAACGAAACGGAAATTCCGTTTCCTATGTGCCAGATGATATCGAGGAGAATAATTTTGCGAAAGCTTTTGTCTAAAACAGTGCAACCAAACACATAGCCTATGCTGTGTTTTTCAAAAGGTTTGTCAACAACGGTTTTAGCGTCTTCATCATCTTTTACGCAAAGAAGTGACACAAGGTGAATGATGGTGAGAACAAAAAGCGTTATTCCCGAAATAATAAAAGCGGTTTCCGCCTTTCCAAGTGCTTTATAGTGGTCTATCACTGCACCCATAACATACGAAAACCCCATGCCGCCAATCAGCGATACAATTTCTTTGTTGGCGGTAAATTTGCCCCTGTCTCTGTCGAACACATAAGACATAAGCCACGTAAACTTAAAGGGAGATGCTGCATTTGATATGAGGTTGCCGCCAAGGAGCATAACAACAAATACTGCAATTTTTACGGTGCGAGGCACGCTTATGTAGGGTATGATATACAAAACAGCAAACATAAGCTGGTTAACAACATTCATGGTTGTGACCAGTTTTTTAACACTTCCACGAGGTCTTATAAAAAGCACTGCCACAAGCTGAGCAGAAAAACCAAGAGATGTGAGGGTGGAAATTATGCCCGTAACCGAATCGGGCACACCTATGTTGCCAAGTATGGATGCAAGAAAAACGCCGGAGGTTAAAATGGCGATAAAATATTCAAACGCCGCCTCGGCTATGTAGGAAAGTTGATTTTTGGTGTTACGGTCTATTCTTATCATAATTTTCTCCAAAAAGATATTGTTCGACAATATTATATGATAAATATGAATTCAAATCAATACTTTAAAGCTAAGTTTTGGACTTTTTGTTGCAATAATTCAAATTTGGTGTTATAATAGGACTTGCGAATCTTTTCTTTTAAATTGTATACCATAACACAAGTGATCATTTTTACTTTCGGTAAAAATGCTTGCTTCCTTTTTGGTTACTTGTTTATGGTAATAATGGAAAAGATTCGCACTCAGATTCATTAAGGCGAGCATTTTTCGGTGTGCAGTCGCTCTTGATGGCTCTGCACACTTTTTTATTTGGGAGGAATTATTTATGAATTACGAAAATCTGCCTGTTCCGAAAATAAAAACTATGGAAATGCTCCGAACAGAAGATATAACCGAGATTGTGCTCAGAGATCTGGAAAGATATAATGTGCCAACCTCAGAATGGGGAACGATTATGAAAGATTACATATCCCCCCTGAGAAAAGCCGTTGAGGAACTTATCAAAAAAACGGTTTATGAAAATAAGGCTATTTCCTTGAACAAATAAGGTACATAAAAATTTATTTTGTAGGGGCGGATGTACCCCAAGGGCACTTCCGCGCTACGCTTGGGTGCCCACATCCGCCCGAGAGCCATACGTGTTTTCGGGTCGATGAGGGCATCGACCCCTACATTTTTTGTTTTTATGCACCATAAATGTTTAAAGAAACAGCCTTTTTCTTTTTTATATATTAATTTTCAAAATATCTTAGCATAATGTCTGCCGTTATTTCAAGACCCGGCTTAAGGCTTGCAATGAGAAGCTTTTCTTCTCGTGTGTGAGAACCATAGCTTATGCAGTTGCCAACGCAAACCGCAGGCACACCGAGCGACATCGGAATGTTGCAGTCGGTGGATGCCGAACGGGGATTACATTCAAGACCTGTATATTTTTCGCAGATTTCTTTAACTGTTGCCGTCATATCGGTAAGCTTTGCTTCGTCAACATTGCCGCCGCAAGGACGGATACCGATGGTTTCAACTGTGATTTCGGCTTTTGCCTCACTCTTTGCTTCGTCAATTGTCTTTTCAAAGAACTGACGCATCTGCTCTAAGCAGTTAATGTCATCAGAACGGTATTCATAGAATATTGTTGCCTTCTGGGCAATTGTATTGACCGAAGTGCCACCCTCTATATGACCCACGTTATAGGTTGTGCGGCTATTGCCGATCTTTGGCACCACGCAGCTATAGAGCTTGCACACAAGGTCTGATGCAGCATAAATTGCGTTGCGGTTGCCAAAAGCCGCATAGGAATGACCGCCCTCTGTCTCTAAGGTTATCTGATAGCGGTGTGAACCAACGCATTTATTATACAGGGTGTCGTAGTTGGCATCGAAAGAATACACCTCTTTGATTCTGCCCTCAAAGTCCGACATAAGCTGGCGGATTCCCTTAAGATTGCCAAGCCCCTCCTCGCAAGAATTTGCCACAACCATAAATCCGCACTTAGGGGTGAGGTTTTCTTTGGCAATATATTTTGCAAGCATAAACATAAGTGCAACTCTTGCAGTGTCGTCGCCAACACCGGGAGAGTATATGTATTCATCGTCTTTCCACAAGGGCATAGGCTCTGTGTCGGGGAAAACGGTGTCGGTGTGGGCTAAGAAAACAACGATGTCGTCTTTGCCGTCACAGCCAATTGGATAAATAACATTTAGTGCCTCATCAATATACACACCCTCGGCCCCGTTCTTTTCGAGCCAGTTTTTGCAAAACTCAGCTCGCGCCTCTTCGTGGTGAGAGGGAGCAGGAATTTTGCAAAGGTCTTCAATCAGTTCAATAAGCTCATCATGAGATTCGGCAAGATATTTTTTAACTTTTTCGGAAAGTTCAAAAGACAATTTCAACACTTCTTTCTGTAGATAAATATATTTTATAAAGACTGTATAATTTAGATGCCAAGATTTCTAATTAGTAGTTCGTATCAACATTCAACAGCATATAAGTGAGTAGCTGCAAATTCAACTTCATACGAAGTTCCTTTAACCCCTGCATTCAACAACATCCCTATTAATTCCGTTTCCGTTCCATACATTATCCCATATAACGGAAGAACTAGTAACATTTCGCCAACTATATTTCCATTTGAAATAATCTTTGCAATAATTGTCCCATCCACTTTAGCCGGAACATCGTCATAAATTTTAATTTCCTTACACATAGTTGCGCCAACATTAACGGTTATTGTACCGGTTTCAGAAATATCAATTTGCGGTGTTTCGA
>SVJL01000081.1 GCA_015068985.1 Oscillospiraceae bacterium | reverse complement strand
TGTCAAAACATTAATGCGAAAATTGTGTAAAAAACAGTTGTAATTTTCATAAAAAAATTATATAATAAAATATGTATGACAATTATACGCTAAAATGGAGGAGTTTATGACGGCACTTTACATATTCCTTGCAATTGTCGCACTGTATTTGGTGTTTTTCTGCACGTTTGCAATAGCAAATGTTTCCCACATAATGGGCAGAGACCCTGCAGCCCGAAATCCAATAGAAATTTTTGTTTTGTATTCGGGAATCCACGCTGTGGCTCATCATCGCATTGCTCACTTTTTCTATAAAATCAAGCTTTATTTTATTGCACGTCTGATTTCTCAGATGTCACGTTTTTTCACCGGCATCGAAATTCATCCCGGTGCACGCATCGGCAAGGGGCTTTTTATTGACCACGGTATGGGAATTGTTATTGGTGAAACAACAATAATCGGCGACAACTGCACGCTTTATCAGAATGTCACTCTCGGCGGCACAGGCAAAGACAAAGGCAAACGTCACCCAACCATAGGCAACAACGTTATGATTGGCAGCGGTGCAAAGGTGCTTGGTCCGTTTACGGTTGGTGACAATTCCAAGATTGCCGCCAATGCGGTGGTGCTCTCGGAGGTTCCCGAAAACAGTACCTGCGTGGGCGTGCCTGCAAGGGTTGTTCGGGTTAACAACAAGAGGGTTGCATCCGACCTTGACCAGATTCACATTCCCGACCCTGTGAGTCAGGAGCTTTGTAAAATGTATGTTAAAATTGAAGAATTAAACAAAAAGATAGAAAAACTGGAGGCCAAAAAAAATGAAACTTTATAATAGCATGACCGGAAAAAAAGAAGAATTTGTTCCCATAGAAGAGGGAAAGGTAAAAATGTATTCCTGCGGTCCCACTGTCTATAACTATTTTCACATAGGCAATGCCCGCCCCTTTATTATTTTCGATACTCTCAGAAGATATTTTGAATATCGTGGCTATGATGTAAGCTTTGTTCAAAACTTCACCGACATCGACGATAAAATGATAAAAAGAGCAAACGAAGAAAACATCACCGTTAAAGAGCTTGCCGAGCGTTTTATTGCCGAATATTTTATCGATGCTGAAGGTCTTGGCATCAAAAAAGCAACCGTTCACCCCAGAGCAACCGAAAACATAGACGAAATAATAAGCATCATCAAAACCTTGGAAGACAAAGGCTATGCCTACAATGTTGACGGTGATGTGTATTTTAGTGTTAAAAAATTCAAAGAATACGGCAAACTCTCGCATCAGCCTCTCGAAAACCTTGAACTTGGTGCCCGCATAGAGGTTGGCGACAAGAAAAAAGACCCTATGGATTTTGCCGTGTGGAAAGCTCAAAAACCCGGCGAGCCTGCATGGGAAAGCCCCTGGGGTATGGGACGTCCCGGTTGGCACATCGAGTGCAGTGCAATGGCAACCAAATATCTTGGTGAAACCATCGACATTCACTCCGGCGGCAAAGACCTTATTTTCCCTCATCACGAAAACGAAATTGCCCAGAGCGAATGTGCTCACGACAAAACCTTTGCCAACTACTGGCTCCACAATGGTTATATTAATGTAGATAACAAAAAAATGAGCAAATCTCTCGGCAACTTCTTCACCGTAAGAGATGTGGCAGAAAAGTTTGACTACACTGTAATCAGATTCTTTATGCTCTCAGCTCACTATCGCAACCCCATCAATTTCAGCGATGAGCTTCTTTCTCAGGCACAGTCGGGACTTGAACGTATCAACACCTGTGTAGATAATCTCCGTTTCCTTGCATCAAATGCAAAAGACGGTGCCCCAAATCCCGAAATTCAGGCAGAGCTCGTAGCTCTTAAAGACGCTTTCATCAAGGCTATGGACGACGATATCAATACCGCCGATGCTGTTTCTGCAATATTCGACATTGTCAAATACGTCAACACCAATTTTGACGAAAACACCGAGCTGGCATCTTTGGAAAGTGCCATTGCCTTAATCGAAGAGCTTATGGATGTTCTTGGTATACGCAAAGAATCTAAAAACGATTTTCTCGATTCCGACATCGAAGCTTTGATAGAAGAAAGAAACAACGCCCGCAAAAACAAAGATTTTAAACGTGCCGATGAAATCCGTGATATGCTGAAGGATGCAGGCATAGCTTTGGAAGACACACGCGGCGGGGTTAAATGGAAGAGACTGTAATATGAAAGAATTTGAAATCAATTTAGTGCCAAATCAGGTGTCGCCCCTTTCTCTTGCCTACATTGGCGATGCGGTGTATGAGGTGTATATCCGAAGCTACATTATGCAGTCGGTCAATATGCCGGTTGCAAAGCTTCACAAAGAAGCAACCCGCTATGTGAGCGCAAAATCTCAGGCAAAAATATATCATCTCATAAAGGACAAGCTAACCGAAGAGGAAACCGAGGTTTTTAAAAGAGGAAGAAATGCTCATTCCTACACCAGTGCCAAAAATGCCGATATCATAGACTATCGCATTTCAACGGGGCTCGAAGCTCTCATAGGCCACACCTACATTAAAAAAGACAACGAAAGACTTTCCGAGCTGATTTCAATGTGTATTGAAGCGGCCAATATGGAATAATATGAACATATGCAAATGGAAATTTTATATTTTTCGTTTGCTCACATAAGATAATTTCAAGGAGGATATGGATTATGCCAACCAACACTCAGCTGGAACTCACAGCCTACAAAATCAGAAAACATGCCATAGATGGTGTGTATAATGCAGCATCGGGCCATCCCGGAGGCTCGCTTTCAATTGCCGACATTCTTTCGGTGCTCTATTTTGACGAAATGAAAGTTGACCCCAAAAACCCCTCAGACCCCGACAGAGACCGCTTTGTTCTTTCAAAAGGTCACTGTGCTCCTGCACTCTACGGTGCTCTTGCTGAGAAAGGATATTTCCCCAAAGAAGACATTGTCACTCTCCGCAAATCCGACAGTTATCTTCAGGGTCATCCCGATATGAAAGGTGTTCCCGGTGTTGATATGTCAACAGGCTCTTTGGGTCAGGGCGTTTGTGCTGCAAACGGTATGGCTCTTGCTGCAAAGCTCGACGGCAAATCCTACCGTGTGTACACAATCCTCGGCGATGGCGAGCTTGAAGAAGGTCAGGTCTGGGAAGCTGCAATGTTTGCAGCTCACTACAAGCTCGACAATCTCGTGGCATTTGTAGACTTCAACGGTCTGCAGATTGACGGCAACATAACCGACGTTATGAATCCAACTCCAATAGATAAAAAATTTGAAGCATTTGGCTGGAATGTAATTGTTATAGATGCACATAATTATGATGAGATAAAAAATGCACTTTCAGTTGCAGCCTCCACCAAAGGCAAACCCACCTGCGTTGTTGCCAAGAGCATAAAAGGCAAAGGTGTTTCTTATATGGAAAATAACCCCGCTTGGCACGGAGCAGCTCCAAAAGAGGAAGACTACATAAAAGCTTCCAATGAGCTTGACGCAAAAATTAAAGAATTGGAGGCAAAAGTAAATGGCTGATAAAAAAATTGCTACCAGAGAATCCTACGGCAACGCGCTTGCCGAATTTGGCGAAAAATACGACATCATCGTTCTTGATGCCGACCTTTCCAAATCCACCAAAACCGAAGTTTTCAAAAAGAAATTCCCCAACAGATTCATTAATATGGGCATTGCCGAAGCAAATATGATGAGCACAGCAGCCGGCCTTGCAGCCTGCGGCAAAATTGTGTTTGCAAGCTCTTTTGCAATGTTTGCAGCAGGACGAGCTTTTGAACAAATCAGAAACTCTATCTGCTACCCCAACCTCAATGTTAAAATAGGTGCAACTCACGCCGGCATTTCTGTTGGTGAAGACGGTGCAACCCATCAGTGCCTTGAAGATATGGGCATTATGCGTACTCTTCCCAATATGGTTATCCTAAACCCCGCCGACGACATTGAGGCAAGAGCTGCAGTTGAAGCTGCAATACGCCACGATGGCCCCGTATACCTCAGATTTGGCCGTCTTGGTGTTCCGGTGCTTTTTGATGAGTCCTACAAATTTGAAATTGGAAAGGGCGTTCAGCTCGTAGACGGAACCGATGTGACCCTGGTTGCAACAGGTCTTTTGGTTGGCAGTGCACTTGAAGCTGCCGAGCTTCTCAAAAATGAGGGCATCAGTGCAAGAGTTGTTAATATCCACACCATAAAGCCCATCGACAAAGAAATCATTGCAAAGGCTGCAACAGAGACAGGTGCTCTTGTTTCATGTGAAGAGCACAACGTAATCGGCGGTCTTGGCAGTGCCGTAGCCGAAGTTCTTTGCGAAACAAGCCCTGCACCGCTTCTCAGAGTCGGCACTCAGGACGTGTTTGGCAAATCGGGCACACCTGCCAAGCTTTTTGAAGATTACGGCCTCACAGCTCAGGCAATAGCCGAAAAGGCAAAAAAAGCTATTGCACTAAAAAAATAATCAAGTAAAAACAAAAAAATCAGGAGGTGAAAATATGGATCACGAAAAACAGAAAAAGCTTGCCGGCAAAAAGCGTATTGTTGCTGTTGTTTCTCTGGCAGTTGTTGTTTGTGTGACCATATTTCTCACCTATTCTTTAGCAGTAAAATTCAGAGCAATTGCTCCGAGCGGCGTTGAATTCAGAGAATTTATCCAAGGCTACGGTGCCTACGGAATTTTTGTTGCTGTCGGACTCCAGATTCTTCAGGTCTTTGTTGCATTAATTCCCGGTGAGGTTGTTGAAGTGGGGCTCGGCTATGCCTACGGGTGGCTTGGCGGCTCTCTTTTGTGCCTTTTTGGTGTTGCGGTTGGCTCGTCAATAATTTTTCTGCTTGTCAAACGCTTTGGCATACGTCTCATAGAATTGTTTGTTTCTGTTAATCGCATAAATGAACTAAAATTTATCAACAGCGAAAAAAAGCTTCGTCGATTCACGTTCATTTTGTTTTTTGTTCCCGGCACTCCAAAAGATTTGATAACCTATTTTCTTGGCCTTACCCGTCTCACCCTCAGCGAGTTTTTAAGCCTTACTCTCTTTGCACGCATACCGTCGGTCATAACCTCAACTCTTGGCGGTGACCTCATAGGTGACGGCCACTACTTTGAAGCCGTAATAACCTTTGTCATAACAGGAATTATAGGCATTGCCGGAATGAAGTATTACGATTCTCTGATGGCACGTATCAAAAAAAGAACAGAAAGAATCCGCACAAGCTTGCCTTTAAAAAAATTTAAAGCAGGTAAGATGTCTGCAAATGAACAAATGGAGAAAGGAGAATCTGACAATGGCTGACAGACAGGTTCCTCTTGTAGTAATCAAACGACTTCCGAGATATCTCCGATATCTTGGCGATCTTCTCGACAATAAAGTGTATAGAGTATCTTCAACAGAGCTCAGCGACAAAATGGGCGTAACTGCATCACAAATACGTCAGGACCTCAACTATTTTGGCGGCTTTGGTCAGCAGGGCTATGGCTATAATGTTGAATTGCTCTATAACAACATATCCAACATCCTCGGTCTCAATTCGGGTCACAAAACAATCATCATTGGTGCCGGCAACCTTGGCAGAGCCTTGGTAAACTACGGCGGTCTTCAAAAAAGAGGCTTTGAGGTTATCGGTATTTTCGACACAAACGAAGATATCATCGGCACAACTCACTCCGGCATCACAATTTTACCATATTCCGATTTACAATCCTTTGTGAAAGATAACAAACCCGACATTGGAGTTATTGCAGTTCCGAAAGCAAACGCCAACGATGTTGCTCACGACCTTGTGTCTTGCGGCATAAAGGCACTCTGGAACTTTGCCTATGTTGACCTTAAGCTTCCCGAAGATGTCATAGTTGAAAATGTCCACCTCAGCGATTCTCTTATGACTCTTTCATACTGTATGGCAGATATGGAGGAGTCTAAAAAATGAGAACAGTAGGCTTTTCGGGCAAAAGCGGCACAGGAAAGAGCTATGTTGCTCTCAGCGTTGCGGCAGAAAACGGCATCAGAATGGTTATAGACGATGGTCTGCTTATTCTTAACGGCAAGGTGCTTGCAGGTAAGTCTGCCAAAAAAGAGCGTCACCCCTATGCATCGGTTTTAAGGGCAATCTTTAATGATCCCGAACACGCAGATGAGGTGGCACAAGCAATAAAAAAAAGCGGAGAGGATTCAATTCTTGTGCTTGGCACAAGCGAAAAAATGGTAAATCTTATTGCCGAAAGGGTAGGGGTTGGTCCGGTCGAAAAGCATATTCACATTGAAGATGTGTCTACCGACGAGGAAATTCAGATTGCAAAAGAAATGCGCACAAAGTTTGGCAAACACGTAATTCCCGTTCCCACTTTTGAAATAAAAAGAACCTTTTCGGGCTATCTTCTCGACCCTCTCACCTCCATCAAACGTCTTGCCGATGGATTTTTTGATAAGTCCTCATCCGAAAGAACCATTGTTCGACCAAAATATGGCTACCGTGGCGATTTCGACATTTCCGAAACAGTTCTTTGCAGCATTGCAAGGTATGAAGTGTCGAAGATTGAGGAGATAGCGGAAATAGACAAATTGGCATACTATAGCAACGGTGCAAAAAATGAATTCAGAATAGATGTTGTTTTAAGATACGGTGCCGATTTCAAAAAAATATGTTCAACGGTTCAGCAAAAAGTTATTTCGGCAATGGACGAATTTGCCGCAGTTTATGTGGACACGGTTAATGTAAACGTTGTCAAAATTTTGCTCGACCGGAAATAAAAGTGAATTTTAATATTTTGTGAAACAATATCGCTGCAAATATTTCAAAAAATGCAGCGATTTTCTTTTGGATTCGGTAAAAAATACACAAAATTGAAATTTTTGGTGCTTCGACTTGCAAAAAACGTTGACACACGGAGCTGTAAGTGGTATAATAAATCCATATTTTTTCGATATATATATTATATCACAAAATTTATTGGAGGCAAAAAAATGAGTATCAAAAATGAGTATCTTTTGGAAGTTTTGGAGACCGTTAAAAAACGTAATCCAAACGAGCCTGAATTTCATCAGGCAGTAACAGAGGTTTTAGAATCTCTCGAACCCGTAATTGCAAAACACCCCGAGTTTGAAGAAACCGGCCTTATCGACAGAATCGTAGAGCCCGAGCGTCTTGTATATTTCAGAGTTCCCTGGGTAGACGATAAGGGCAAGGTAAGAGTTAATCGTGGCTACAGAGTTCAGTTTAACTCCGCAATCGGTCCCTACAAGGGCGGCTTGCGTTTCCATCCGTCTGTTTATGCCGGCATCATCAAATTCTTAGGTTTTGAACAAACCTTTAAAAACAGCCTCACCGGCCTCCCCATCGGCGGCGGTAAAGGCGGTTCCGATTTTGACCCCAGAGGCAAAAGTGATGCTGAGGTTATGAGATTCTGTCAGTCATTTATGACAGAGCTCTACAGATACATTGGCCCCGACGTAGACGTTCCTGCCGGTGATATTGGTGTTGGCGGCAGAGAAATCGGCTATCTTTTCGGTCAATACAAAAGAATTAAGAGCTGCTGGGAAAACGGCGTTTTAACTGGCAAAGGCATTGAATACGGCGGTTCTCTTATCCGTCCTGAAGCAACAGGCTTCGGTGCAACATACTACACCTGCGAGGTTCTTGCAAACTTCGGCGAATCAATCAAGGGCAAGACTGTTGCAATTTCGGGCTTCGGCAATGTTGCATGGGGTGTTGCTCAGAAGGTTGCAGAGCTTGGCGGTAAGGTTGTAACACTTTCCGGCCCCGACGGATATGTATATGATCCCGACGGTATCACAACAAAAGAAAAATTTGACTATATGCTCGAAATGAGAGCTTCCGGCCGTGACCGTGCTCAGGACTATGCCGACAAGTTTGGCTGCAAGTTCCACGTTGGCAAAAAGCCTTGGGAAGTTAAGGTTGACATCTGTATGCCTTGTGCAACACAGAACGAAATCAACATGGAAGAAGCTAAAAAGATTGTTGCCAACGGCACAAAATATTACATAGAAGTTGCCAATATGCCAACAACTGCAGAAGCTACCGAATATTTCAAAGAGAACGGTCTCATCATCGGACCTTCAAAAGCTGTTAATGCAGGCGGCGTTGCTGTATCTGCTATCGAAATGGCTCAGAACTCAATGAGATACAGCTGGTCTGCTCAGGAAGTTGACGAAAAACTCAAAGGCATTATGATCAACATTCATAAGGTATCCAAAGAAGCTGCCGAAGAATACGGTCTTGGCTATGACCTTATTGCCGGTGCTAACATTGCGGGCTTTATGAAAGTTGCAAAGGCGATGCTTGCTCAGGGCGTTATCTAATATAAGTTCATTTGGCTGCAGCGTAATGATTTTCATTGTGCTGCAGCCCTTTCATTTAGATTGTTTGAACAATTATAAATTATTGTTTATAGATGTAAAGGCTCCCCTGTGTAAGGGGAGCTGTCAGCGAAGCTGACTGAGGGGTTGTTTTTGAAAATTTCATTCACAATCCCTCCACCAAGCAAAGCTTGGTCCCCCTCC
>SVJL01000080.1 GCA_015068985.1 Oscillospiraceae bacterium | reverse complement strand
TCTTGCGGAAATTTACGGGGTTTATGAAGTTCCTTTTTTCGTCACATATTAAAAGTGCAAAACGGTATGGGATATGCTGATGCAAAAGGTGAGACAAACAGGCTTCTTTTCTATGCATTTATGAACAATCAAACAGGCGTATACAGTTACGGACTTTTAACCATTATTGCAAACAATGCTATGAAAACAAATTGGCACAGTTTTGCCGATGACACGCGAAAATTAATATGTTATAATGACATCATCAAAAAATGAACTTGCTCCTCTTAACTTAATGATATTGAAGAAATTATAAATGCTTTTAAATAGAGATTTATTTTTTAAACACAAAAATTAGAACAAAACGTGCAGAATAATTGACTATTATCCGTTATTGTGATATAATAACATGCTGTATAAATTCGAGAGAAAAATGGTGTAAATTTGGTGTAAAACACAAATATAAACCCCTAAAACCCTTGAAAACAAAGGAGATGTAGATAAAAATGAAATTAGGTATAGTTGGGTTGCCAAACGTTGGCAAAAGCACACTTTTTAACGCTATAACACAGGCGGGGGCAGAGGCTGCAAACTATCCTTTCTGCACAATTGAGCCAAATGTTGGCATAGTTACCGTGCCTGATGAAAGAATAGACAAGCTTGCCCAGATGTATGACCCCGACAAAATTACATACGCAACAGTTGAATTTGTTGATATTGCAGGTCTTGTTAAGGGTGCAAGCCGTGGCGAAGGTCTTGGCAACAAGTTTCTTTCTCACATAAGAGAGGTTGACGCTATTGTTCACGTTGTGAGATGCTTTGAAGATGCAAACATTGTTCACGTTGACGGATGCATCGGACCAAAGCGTGACATTGAAACCATTAATATGGAGCTTATTTTTGCTGATATGGAAATGGTTGAAAAAAGAATTGACCGCACCAAAAAGGCAATGAAGGGCGGCGACAAAAAATTCCAGAAAGAGCTTGATATGCTTGAACGTATTTATGCCACACTTGAAGAGGGCAAATGCGTGAGAACAATGGAATTTGACAAAGAGGAAGAAGAACTCCTCAAAGAGGTTGCCCTACTCACCAAAAAGCCGGTTATATATGCGGCAAATGTGTCGGACGATGATTTTGCAAACGGCATAGACGACAATGTGTTCATTAAAGAACTCACCGAAATTGCCGCAGAGGAAGGCAGCGAGGTGCTTCCTATTTGTGCAAGACTTGAGGAAGAAATTATTGAGCTTGAAGACGAAGAAGAAAGGAAAGCATTTCTTGAAGACCTTGGAATTGAAGAATCCGGTCTTAACCGTCTTATCAAAAAGAGCTATTCACTCCTTGGCCTCATAAGCTACCTCACTGCAGGCAAGCCTGAGGTGAGAGCGTGGACAATCAAAAATGGAACAAAGGCTCCTCAGGCAGCCGGCAAAATTCACACCGATTTTGAAAAAGGCTTTATCAGAGCGGAGGTTGTTGCATTCAATGACCTTATGGAATGCGGAACCTATGCTGCTGCAAGAGAAAAGGGCCTTGTGAGACTCGAGGGCAAAGAGTACGTTATGAACGACGGTGACATTGTTTTATTCAGGTTTAACGTATAATCTGTGCATTTTACCAAAAAAACCCAATAAAATAATTAAAATTTCAGGTTATTTTGTTATTGATTTTTTTGCTCAAAAATTTTATCATATAAGTATAAATTAGCACTCTCGCCAAAAGAGTGCTAATTCTACAAAATTATATCTTATTCCCTATTTGGGTGAATATCAGGAGGTAATAAAAATGACAATCAAACCTTTAGCAGACAGAGTTGTTATTCAGATGACTGAAAGCGAAGAAACCACCAAAAGCGGTATTGTTCTTCCCGGCAGTGCTCAGGAAAAACCCCAGGTTGCAGTTATCACTGCAGTTGGCCCCGGCGGCGTTGTTGACGGAAAAGAAATCGTTATGGAAGTTAAAGTTGGCGACAAGGTTCTTATCAGCCAGTATGCCGGAACAAAAGTTAAGCTTGATGGCGTTGAAAACATCATCGTCAGACAGAGCGACATTCTCGCTGTTGTAGAATAATTTTATTTTGGAGGTAATTTAAAATGGCTAAAAAAGTATTATTTGGCGAAGAAGCAAGAAGAGCACTCCAGGCAGGTGTGGATCAGCTTGCAGACGCTGTTAAAATCACTCTCGGACCCAAAGGCAGAAACGTTGTGCTCGACAAAAAATTCGGTTCTCCCCTCATCACCAATGACGGTGTGACCATTGCAAAAGAAATCGAGCTTGAAGACGCTTTTGAAAATATGGGTGCTCAGCTTGTTAAAGAAGTTGCAACAAAAACCAACGACGTTGCAGGCGATGGTACAACCACAGCTACACTTCTTGCTCAGGCAATCATCAGAGAAGGCCTCAAGAATGTTGCTGCAGGTGCTAACCCTATGATTGTTAAAAAAGGTATTCAGAAAGCTGTTGAAGCTGCTGTTGCCTATATCGCTGCAAACAGCAAAAAGGTTAGCGGTAAAGAAGACATTGCAAGAGTTGCATCTGTATCGGCTGCAAACGAATATATCGGCAACCTTATTGCTGACGCTATGGAAAAGGTTACAAGCGACGGTGTTATCACTGTTGAAGAATCTAAAACAGCGGAAACCTACTGTGATGTTGTTGAAGGTATGCAGTTTGACCGCGGCTACATCTCTCCCTACATGGTAACCGACACCGAAAAAATGGAAGCTGTTATTGATGATGCATATCTGCTCATCACCGACAAAAAAATCTCCAACATTCAGGATGTTCTTCCTCTTCTTGAACAGATTGTTCAGCAAGGCAAAAAGCTCATCATCATTGCTGAAGACATTGAAGGCGAAGCTCTCACAACTCTTATTGTCAACAAGCTCAGAGGCACATTCACCTGCGTTGCAGTTAAAGCTCCCGGCTTTGGCGACAGAAGAAAAGAAATGCTCAAAGACATTGCTATTCTCACAGGCGGTCAGGTTATCAGCGAAGAGCTTGGCTTAGAGCTCAAAGACACAACAATGGATATGCTCGGCCGTGCAAAACAGGTTAAGGTTCAGAAAGAAAACACCATCATTGTTGACGGTCTTGGCGACAGTGCCGCAATCAGCGACAGAGTTGCAAACATCAAAGCTCAGATTGAAGAAACAACAAGCGAATTTGATAAAGAAAAGCTTCTTGAAAGACTTGCAAAGCTTGCAGGCGGCGTGGCAGTTATCAAGGTTGGTGCTGCAACCGAAACCGAAATGAAAGAAATGAAACTCAGAATTGAAGACGCTCTTGCTGCAACAAAAGCTGCAGTTGAAGAAGGCATTGTTGCAGGCGGCGGCACATCATATATCAACGCTATTGGTGCAGTTGAGAAAGCTATCGACGAAGTTGAAGAAGCCGATGCAAAAACAGGTGTTAAAATCATCCTCAAAGCTTTGGAAGAACCCGTTAAGCAGATTGCTAAAAACGCAGGCTTAGAGGGCAGCGTTATTGTTGACAAAATCAAATCTAACAAAGCAGGCGTTGGTTTCAATGCACTTATTGAAGAATATGTTGACATGGTAGAAGCAGGTATTGTTGACCCCGCAAAGGTTACAAGAAGTGCTCTCCAGAATGCTGCATCCGTTGCAAGCATGGTTCTCACAACAGAAAGCATTGTTGCCGACAAGGAAGACCCCAATGCAAATGCAGGTGCTCCCGCAGGCGGTATGCCCGGTGCAGGCATGGGAATGTATTAATAACTGATTTAAAAATTTATTAATCCCCAAAAGAAAAGTCATATTAAAGCGTTTTCGAATGCTTTAATATGACTTTTTTGATGTATAGCCATTGGGGTATTATTTGATCGAGAAAATCAATCATATTTTTCTGCTTCTTCAACAAGCTTTCTGAGGCGATGATTCACTCCCGATTTTCCGATTGGCGGATTCATCATTTCGCCAAGCTCTTTGAGCCCAAGCTCCTTATGAGCAAGGCGGAGCTCTGCAACCTCCTGAAGCTGGTCTGACAGCTCGCCTAAAACCCCAAGCTTTTTGAGCTTTTCAATTGCCTGAGCCTGACGAAAAGCGGCGTCTAAGGTTTTTGTCATATTGGCGGCATCGCAATTCATTTTTCGGTTAATCGAATTTCGCACATCTTTTAAAATTTTTATGTTGTGATATTCCATAACAGAGTCGTAGGCACCAAGAAGGGTGAGAATGTCGGCAACGTCGGAATTGTTTTTAAAATACAAAACATAGCTCGATTTTCTGACAGCTTCCTTTACCGAAAGACCAAATTCTTCCAAAAGCTTTTTCATATCGTTGCAAAGTTTTTTGTGAGAGGTTACAAATTCGAGATGGCAGTTTTTTTGCGGAGTTATAACCGAACCCGACGCAAGAAAAGCTCCTCTTATGAAAGCTTTTTTCTCGGGAGTGTCAGACACATATGACGAATTGATATAGAAGTTGGTAAAGTCCGAAAGCTCCTCTCCTCTTTTTAGAATACCCGTTGTGTGAAACAAATCGTTAATTTCAAGCCCGTCATCGAGGGTGACAAAATATACAACCGTTTTGGGACCTCTGAAAACCCGAAGATTTGCTTTTATGGCACAATCATTTTTTATAAGCTGATAGAGGCTACGGGCAATTTTTGGATTTTCGGTTGCAAATTTTAGACGCAGACCATCGTCTGAGCGTGCTATTCTTCCTCCGAAGCAAAGCATTCCCAGAAGTCTTGCAATACGCTGACGCTTGGTCATTTCGGTCTGATTTATAATTTCGTTTTTAACGTCTGATGAAAAAGACATAAAAATTCTCCCTTTTTTGTTGTACAATAAAATAACCGTTATCTGTCTTTATTGATATCTCTGTGAGCTATGTAGGTGTTATAGCCAAGAGACAAAATCTGTTTATAAAGCTCGTTGGCAATAGTTACCGAACGGTGCTTGCCTCCGGTACAGCCAATGGCAATAACCAGATTGCTTTTTCCTTCCTCAACATAGTTTGGCAAAAGAAAGGTCATAAAATCGGTTAGCTTTTTAAGATATTCCTCTGCCTGAGCCGAATTCATAACATATTCGGAAACGGCATCGTCAAGTCCGGTTTTTGTTTTGAGCTCAGGTACATAAAATGGATTTGGCAAAAACCTCACATCATACACAAGGTCGGCATCAAGAGGAAGGCCATATTTGAAGCCAAAGCTCACAACCTCAACCGTCATATTGATTTTGGCGTCATATTCATCGTCTACAACGGTTTTGATATAGTCCTGAAGCTGACGGGTTTTCATGTTGGAAGTGTTAACAATATAGGTCGCTTTTTGCCTTAGGGGTTCCAGCATTGCACGCTCTTTCACAATTCCGTCGGTAAGATTTCCGTCGCCGTTCAGGGGGTGTTTGCGGCGGGTTTCTTTATAGCGTTTAACAAGCTCGTCGTTGTCGGCATCAAGAAAAAGAATTGTGCATTTGCCATATTTTTCTTCAAATTCCTCTATTGTGGCAATAACCTCACTGAAAAGCGAGCCGCCACGGCTGTCGATAACAAAAGCCACCTTAGCTATGCTTGTGTCGGTTGAAGTGCAAAGCTCTGCAAATTTTGAAAAGAGCATTGGCGGCATATTGTCAACGCAAAAATAGCCCATATCCTCAAAGGTGTTGATTGCCTGGCTTTTTCCGGCGCCCGACATTCCTGTTATAATAACAAATTTCATATATTTCACTTCCTTTTGTGCTTAGACTATTTTATAATATTTTGCAATAGTTTTCAACCAATTTTGCAAAACTTTCACAATTCGTTTACATTTTAATTGGCGGATGTCTGAAAGCACGGAATGCGTTTAAAATTGCAATGAACGCAACGCCAACATCTGCAAACACCGCCGCCCACATATTGGCAAAGCCGAAGGCTGCCAACGCCATCACTCCAACCTTTACAGAAATGGAGAAAATCACATTTTGTTTTACTATGGAGTCGGTTTTTTTGCATATAGAAAACGCAAGGGGTATTTTGGCGAGGTTGTCGTCCATAATCACAATATCGGCTGCCTCAATGGCAGCATCAGAGCCAAGAGACCCCATTGCTATGCCAACATCGGCAAGAGAAAGAACAGGAGCATCGTTTATGCCGTCACCTACAAACACAACTGATTTGTTCTTTGCTTTTTTGCCTATAAGCTCTGCCAAGGCTGAGGTTTTGTCTTGGGGAAGAAGCTCACTCCTGAGCATATCGCAACCGGTCTTTTTGGCAACAAGCTCACCTGTCTGCCTGCTGTCGCCCGTAAAAATTGCGGTTTTTATGCCCATTCTCTTTAAAGCGGCAACGGTACGGGCAGACTCAGGTTTGATTTCGTCAGAAATTTCAATATAGCCAAGATACGAATTGTCGCAGCTCACGTGAACCACTGTTGCACCCGAGCTTTCGGGAATATTGGACGCAACAAACTGCGAAACAAAGCCCGAATTTCCGCACCGAAGCGTCTTGCCATCATACTCAGCCTTTACACCGCATCCTGCAATCACTTCAAAGCCTGAGATTCCCTCGCCCGACAAAACGGGGCTGCGTTCTTTTATCACTTCTGCTATGGGGTGGTCGCTATAAAATTCACAAACAGAGGCAATTTTGAGCAATTGGTCAGAATCCACACCCGAACAGGGGCAGATTGCCGTGATAGCAAAGTTGCCTTTGGTGAGAGTGCCTGTTTTGTCAAAAACAACGGTTTGTGCTCTGCCAAGAGCCTCGAGCCAATTGGAGCCTTTTATGAGAATGCCAAGCTTTGAAGCACAGCCAATTGATGCAAAGAACGAAAGTGGCACCGAGATAACAAGAGCACAGGGGCATGAAATTACCAAAAATATGAGTGCACGCTTAAGCCAAAGTGCAAAGGAGCCAAAAATCAGAGACGGAACTATGGCAACAATCAAAGCGCACACCACCACGATTGGCGTGTAAACACGGGCAAAGCGGGTGATAAAATCTTCGCTTTTTGACTTGTTGAATGCCGAATTTTCTACAAGCTCCAAAATTCGTGAGACGGTGGAATTGTCGAAATCTTTGGTAACCTTTATTCTGAGCACACCCTTAAGGTTGATGCTTCCGCTAAAGACAGACGCCCCCACTCCCACCTCACGCTTTACGCTCTCTCCCGTGAGAGATGAGGTGTCGAGAAAAGACGAACCCTCGGTCACTACTCCGTCGAGAGGGATTTTTTCGCCGGGTTTGACAACAACAACATCGCCAATTTCAACCTCATAGGGGTCAACTCTTTTGAGGGTGCCATCCAATTCCAGATTGGCATATTCGGGGCAAATGTTCATAAGCTCTTTTATGGAACGGCGACTCTTTCCGACTGCATAGCCCTGAAAAAACTCTCCGGTCTGATAAAACAGCATAACTGCCGCCGCCTCGCTAAAATCGCCGAGAGCATACGCTCCCAAGGTGGCAATGCACATTAAAAACTTTTCGTCGAGAAGCTTGCCCTTACAAATGTTTTTGATAGCAGAATATACCACATCATAACCCAAAACAACATAGGCAAGGGTCAGGATTAAAAATGCGACTGTGTTGTTTATGCCAACGGATAATTTTGCCACATAGTATGATGCGAAGATTGTTGCACCAATAATTATTCTCAAAAGCATATGCCTTTGAGCTTTGGAAAGATTTTTTATCATAACTTGGCACCTGAAACCTTTTAAAGATTTATTTTTCACCATATTTTAAACATCAAATTCGCAATCAGGAAAAGCCTTTTTCCCTGCCTCCAACGCCATTTTGGCGGCATCCTCGCTCTCGCAGGTTAAAATCATTTTTTCCAGCAAAAAGTTTACCTTTGCATCGGTCACGCCGTCAGTCTTTTTGAGCACCGCCTCAAGATTTGCGGCACAATGAGCACAATCGAGGCCTGTTACCTTATACATTTTTTTCATTTGAACCAATCCTTTCTATTCTAAAATATGATCCATACCCATGCCGATTATGGTACGAACGTGGTCGTCGGCAAGAGAATAATACACTGTTTTGCCATCACGGCGAAAAGTTACAAGCTTTGCCTGCTTTAGCAAGCGGAGCTGATGAGAAATGGCAGAAGAAGTCATATTGAGAACGTCTGCTATGTCACACACGCACATCTCATTTTCAAAAAGACAATACAGAATTTTGATACGTGTGCTGTCGCCAAAAAGCTTGTAGAGCTCCGCCAAATCATAAAGAACGGTTTCGTCGGGCATATCGTGCTTTATGTGCTCAACAAAATCGGTATGCTTGTGTGAGCTTTCGCAAGCAGGAATTTCGTTATTCATATCATACACCTCACATTTGAACAACTGTTCAATCGTTAGCTAAATTATAAACCCTATTGAAAAATTTGTCAATAGGGTTTTTTGATTGTCGTAATAATTCTGTATGATATCCATACTAATATGGATGCTGTGAAGGTAGAATTTAATGTTTATCATTCACAGTTCGTTTAAATTCTCTACGCAACTGGATGAGTACTTCCTGTTTAAAAATCACATTTTTCTTTCAATACCGCCACACACTCATTACTCAAATGAAGTGCGGCTTGCACCTTGCAACCAGCAGTGGTATTTGATGTTGCAAGGTGCATATTGGAAAAATGTAATTTTCAAACCGTACTCATAGGTTGCTCCGAGAACCCAAACGAACTTTAGGTTTGTGCGAAACTTTTAATTTGAGCACTAATCAGCCAATCATATGCTTTTCGGAGCGGCATTGCTTATCGGTTTTAAAAATCAAATTTTTTGCCGAAAATCAAT